>JAKAIP010000202.1 GCA_021825025.1 bacterium | reverse complement strand
CCCGAATGCAGGGAAGTCGTCACTCCTTAATGCGCTCACGCGTGCCAAATCGAAGACTGGAGATTATCCATTCACCACTCTCGAGCCGAACCTCGGAGAGTTCTATGGCCGCATTCTTGCAGACATTCCTGGCCTCATAGAGGGTGCCTCGTCAGGACGAGGTCTCGGTACTAAGTTCCTTAGACACGTAGAACGTACTGGTATTCTCTTACATCTCGTCTCGGCAAGCCAAGACGACCCGATTGCAGCGTATCGAGAGGTTCGCACTGAGATAGAGAACTTCGGGCACGGGCTCCCAGAAAAGAAAGAAGTCGTTATTCTCTCAAAGATCGACACGGTCTCACCCGAGGAGACTGCATCTCTGGTGGCGAAGCTTAAAAAAGAGACCGGCAAGGAGGTACTTGCAGTCTCTGTCGTGGATTCTGAGGTACTCAAGAAATTCTCTGACCGACTCACAGCTATTTTTTCAGAAAACGAGAAGTAAGCACCGGGCTCGAAAACGCGCCGAAGGTGGTAGTAAGTAGGTTGCTTCTCCTACCGGTCTACTGCATACTTCCTGTACTATGGAGTATCGTCCCACGATAGGTCTCGAAATCCACGCAGAATTGAAAACACAGACGAAAATGTTCTGTGATTCTGCGAATAATCCTGATGAGGCACGTCCAAACGTGAATGTCTGTCCGGTGTGTCTCGCGTATCCCGGCACTCTGCCGGTCATAAATCGAGCAGCAGTGACACACGTACTCCGTATCGGCACCGCCATCGGCGGGAAAATTGCTGATTTTACCGAATTTGATCGCAAGAGTTACTTCTATCCCGATATTCCGAAAGGCTACCAGATTAGCCAATACGCCTACCCTCTTGTGACGGGTGGCGAGCTTGCAGGGGTTGCTATCACGCGAGTACATCTTGAAGAGGATACGGCGCGTTCGACGCACCTGAGCGACCGAAGTCTTGTCGATTTTAACCGTGCGGGTATCCCGCTTATGGAGCTCGTGACCGAGCCGGTGATTCATGATGCAGAGACAGCTGGCCGATTTGCTCGAGAACTGCAGCTCCTCCTTCGTACTCTTGGGGCCGGAGAGGCGAATCTTGAGAAGGGTGAGATGCGTATTGAGGCAAATATCTCGGTCTCAAACGACCCGGCCAAATTTGGCACCAAGGTGGAAGTGAAGAACATCAACTCCTTTCGCTCGGTTGAACGAGCTATTGCCTTCGAAATAGAGCGTCAGATCGCTCTTCTTGAGAGTGGGGGCACGGTGGTACAGGCGACTCGGGGTTGGAATGAGACCAAACAGGAGACGTTCCATCAGCGTTTTAAGGAAGGAAGTGCCGATTATCGCTACTTCCCTGAACCGGATCTCCCAAAGCTTCATCTCTCGCTTATTAGAGAATTCAGCACAGAAGCGCTCCGAGCGACACTCCCCGAGCTCCCATGGGAACGGCGAGCTCGCTACGCGCAAGCATACGCACTGAAGGAGAGCGATGCTGCCTATCTGTGTGCCACTGCAGAGCGAGCGGCTTTCTTTGATGCAGTGATTGCTGCGCTCGGAGGAGCGACAGAACTCGCTGCTTTGGCCGCAAATTACGTCGTATCGGATCTGGCCGGCATATATGCGAAGAATGGCTCTGAGGGGTATGCCACGCTTAATCCAGAGGCTTTTGCGAAGCTGGTGCGTCTTGTAAGTGCGGGGGAACTTTCGTCCCGAGGAGCGAAGGATACGCTGGTACTCCTTGTTGAAAAGGGCGGTGACCCAGAGAGTTTGGCCAAGGAGCATGGCCTCATACAGGTCCACGATACGGCGGTCCTCCAGGAAGCGATAACGACAGTTCTCCGCGAAGAGGCGAAGGCGGTTGAAGAATACCGCTCAGGAAAGGAAGCGGCACTGCAGTATCTTATCGGGAAGAGCATGAAAGCGACTCGAGGTGCAGGGAACCCAGCTCTCCTTCGGGAATTGATCGTTGCTGCTCTTCGCTAGGGCTGTTTGCGAGGGTAGCTGTGCACAACTCTTTTCTCCAAGCCGAGATACGGCTATACTGCGTCTATGGATGAGATTCTTATAGAAGGTAAGAAGTATGTATCGTCAAAACAAGCCGCTAAAATAACGGGATACGCGAAGGATTATATAGGCCAGCTTTGCCGAGAAGGGCGAGTCTCAGCTCGATTGGTTGGACGGAGTTGGTATGTACTTGAGTCAGCGATTCAGGATCATCGCTTCGGGAGCCATGATACTCCGCAGAAAGAAGTAGAAGAGGCTCCAAAAGTGACCGAGAAAACATGGGAATTCCCACGGTATGAGGCAGTACAAGTTGAATCACTCCCCTCAGTGAATCGGCTGCAGGAGCCGGTAGAGACGCCTATCGCTGAAGAAAGTTCCTCTGAAGAGAGGGAAGAAGATATGGTAAGCGCCCAAAAGCTACACGATTCGTGGAAAGAATGGTTCGATAAGACGAATCAAGCGCAGCCTCCCGAGGTTCGAGAAACTCCAGAGACTGAGAGCGAGCAGGAGGATCGAGAAGAGGCTCTCGGGGAAGCTATGGAAGACGATGAGGTCTCGGTACCATTGCGGGTCGTAAATCCGTATGCTGCACCGATCGACT
>JAKAIP010000201.1 GCA_021825025.1 bacterium | reverse complement strand
CCACGGCGCTCAGTAAAGCATAGGGATACGTATGAAAGAGACACGTCCTTGCATGGGCATGCCTATTACTGTTGAAATTGTCTCCGATGCTGATGTCCACCCTGCGATTGAAGAGGTATTCTCGTATTTCGTATCAGTAGATACCCGCTTCAGCACCTATAAAACGGAGAGTGAGATTATGCGTATTAATCGAGGGGAACTGGCTGAATCTGCATGGAGTCCGGACATACGTGAAGTGTTCGCACTTGCAGAGAAAACAAAAGAAGAATCCAAAGGATATTTCGATATGCACCATCCGGATGGATACATTGATCCTTCCGGAATCGTCAAAGGATGGTCCATACGCAATGCAGCGCGATTACTATACCAAAAAGGATATGAAAATTTTTCTATCGAAGCCGGAGGCGACATACAGACTTCGGGGACTAATGCTCAAGGAAAACCTTGGAGTATAGGCATTCGAAATCCATTTACTCCGAACACCATTGTAAAAATCATATATCCGCAAGGAAAAGGCGTAGCAACGTCAGGACTGTACGAACGCGGCAATCATATTTACGACCCACATCACCCTGAACAACCGCTCACTGCACTGGCGAGTCTTACGGTTATTGGTCCAGATGTATGCGAGGCTGATCGATTCTCCACTCCAGCGTTTGCTATGGGGAATGCAGGGATCAGTTTCATTGAAACATTGCCGGGATATGAAGGGTATAGTATTGATCAAGACGGTATGGCTACGATGACGAGCGGATTTGAAGCATATACGACGATATGATGCAGTTTATTGATTACATCCTCAACCGAACCACTATGTATCGCCTGGTACTTTATTACCTCCTGGCGATCCTAGTGAGCGCGGTGGTATATGGTTGGGTACACATCTTGCCATACCAGCCGATAAACATCCTTTTCTCTGCTGTATTGATCACGCTGGTAAGCCTGTTTGTAAATGAGTTGTGCGTACATATATTTGCTGCGCCGGCAAATACGGAATCTACTTACATCACTGCTCTTATTCTGGCACTGCTCATTACTCCTATAGCGCCGACAAATCTCGGCGGCATACTGTTACTGGCAGCTGCAAGTACCGTAGCTATTGCATCAAAATATTTGATCACCTTGAGAAAAAAGCCGATCTTCAACCCTGCCGCACTTGGGTTGGTAGCGATGGCGTTTCTATTTGGACATGCAGCAAGCTGGTGGGCCGCTGGAAATCTTGCATTGCTTCCGGTGATCCTTATTGGTGGCATACTGCTAGTGCGGAAATTACAACGATGGGATCTGGTGCTCGTATTCTTTACTGCAGCACTGTTCTCTATATTTCTTACCACTGCGGTACCAAACATAAGCCTATTAGGACAAGTAGTTGTCCATACTTCCCTCCTATTCCTTGCGTTTATCATGCTTACCGAACCGGTCACTACCCCGTCTATAGCTTGGTTGCGGATAGCATATGGAATAGTGGTAGGTATACTGTTTGCCCCTGCAATTCATATCGGATCAATATATTCCACTCCAGAACTTGCATTAGTAGTAGGAAACATCTTTTCTGCAATCGTTAATCCTCGCAAGAGGGTGCATATGACTCTTACCCGCATTGAGCGCACAGGAAAAAGCAGTGCTGATTTTCTTTTTTCACCACGTACTGCTTTTGCATATCTTCCGGGACAATACATGGAATGGACACTTCCTCATACGAAAACGGATATGCGCGGAAACCGGCGTTACTTTACACTCGCTTCGTCTCCAACCGAGCAAGAAGTGCGTATCGGTGTTAAATTCACGAAAAATGGAAGTAGCTTTAAACGAGCATTGCTTGCCCTTCAGCCAGGAGGATCTATAAGCGCACTTGAAACCGGGGGCACGTTCACCCTTCCTGCTTCAAAAACACAAAAATTGGTGTTCATTGCGGGCGGAATAGGTATCACACCGTTTCGCAGTATGCTGCAGTACCTGTTGGACCGCAGAGAAAAACGAGATATTGCCGTCCTGTATAGTAATAGAACCAAGGAAGACATTGCGTACAGTTCAATTCTGGAGCGTGCTCGCACAGAACTGGGGACTCCCGTACACTATGTTCTTACTGAAGAACATCCCCTTCCTGCCTATACATATGAAACGGTAACGCCAGAACTGATTCGCAAACTCATACCGGATTACCGAGAACGCATTTTTTATATCTCTGGCCCACAAGCAATGATTACTGCTTTCCGTGAAATACTTCAGGATCTCGGTATTCCAAAAAGACATATCAAAACAGATTTTTTCCCGGGATTTGTATAGTTTCCGGTATCAGTTTTTCTCTTTTTAAAGAAATAATGACAAGTTACGTAGAAATACTTCGCAACGGTGGAATCGGCATCATACCAACCGATACGCTGTACGGTATTGTAGGTTCTGCTTTACAGCAAAATACTATAGAGCGAATGTATGAATTGAAAGGGAGAACAGTGACAAAACCTTTCATCATCCTGATATCCTCGTATGAGGAGATCGCACCATTCGGTATAACCTTGACGGAGGAAATGCGATCTATGCTTACTACCTACTGGCCGGGACCAGTAAGTATCATACTTCCCTGTCCTGATGCCACCTTTTCGTATCTGCATCGA
>JAKAIP010000200.1 GCA_021825025.1 bacterium | reverse complement strand
TGTCCTCGGGATCATACGCAGAACCAACACGTGAAGAGAGCTCTACATAAACCTTCCGCTGATTGGGGAGCGACACAGTAATGATCCGTAGGCCGTCCTTTCTGTGCGTTTCCTGAAGTTTCATAACGACAATACTACTCCCAATTGCCCTAAAAACCACATGATACAGAAATTATCCTTCGGCAAGGTCGAACCTTGCTATCAAGGTTTGAAACTATACACTGGACACAAGTTAAAAAAGAGCTTCTGATATACTTGGTGCATTCTGAACATGTTTGACCGATATACAAGAAATCTTTTCGTTGCTGCTCCTCTGACTCTCGCTGTCCCGCTGCTGTTTTGGTTACTCGGAGTCCAACTGGGGCTTCCTTTCGCGTGGCAACCTTTCACGCTCGGCATTATAGGCTGGCTCGCCGCGCTCGTACTTCGTATGCCGTTCATTCTTCTTTTCCCAAAAATCGGCGTTGAAGAAAACCGGCGCACCGTCCTTACGATATTACTTTCCGGGCCTTCCGAAGAAGGCGTGCGGGTGCTTATGGTCCTTTTCCTGCTCGGTGCCCCAGAGAACGCATTCGCTCTTGGTCTCGGGTGGGCGACAGTCGAGGTGTTTTACAGCCTTATACAGAGTTTTGCTCTGCGTTCGCTCTCCCAACGCACCGATGATAAGGCGCTACGTGCTCGAGCTCTGATGCAGGCTCAGGGCATGGAGCGCTCAATGGAACCTGGGGCGCCACTATGGGGAGTCCTGGAGCGCGTCAGCGCGACCGCAGGGCACATAGGCTTCACGCTCTTGCTTGCGTTCAGTCCATGGCTTGTCCTACTAACCGCTCCTATTCACAGTACTGCAAACTTTGCGATCGTAAGGCTCGTGCGTCGCTCATTTTTTGTCGCAGAACTGACCGCTGCGACGTTATTTCTTGCAATCTTTTTGACTGGAATATTACTGACCGTTTCTTGATGCTCCGCGGGTAGGATTCGAACCTACGACCAACTCGTTAACAGCGAGCCGCTCTACCACTGAGCTACCGCGGAATGAACCGCCCCCTAGGACGGTACTCTCGCATTCTAGCTGAAAAATAATATGTCGCAATGGATACCCCCAGAGGAGCTATTTCCAAATCAAAAAGGCGACCACTGGTCGCCTTTCTCTCCTCAGTACACGACCTCAGTCGAGACCGAGAGATTTCCGTGTCGTTGCAAGAATCTCTGCGATTCTGGCTTCGATCGGGAGCTGTTTTCCGTCTCCCGATGCAGCCTGCGCTGCGGACTGCATGTCCTTTTGTTGTTCAGCGTTTTTCTTTTCGTGTTCCAAGCTCAATACCTCTTTAGTGAAAGATCTATGCCATTGCCAAGCAAAAAAGTGGCGATGAGCCACCCCTTAATCGGCCTAGCCATAATAGCATATTTAACTCATTTTAGCAATAGTTCCCGCGCGGCGACGTGCATAGAAACTGCACATTCGGTATACTTCAGATATTCATGTCATCTCGTCATATAAAAGTACTATTTAGTATCCTCGGTATCGTCACGGTCGTTGGCGGTATATTTTTCTCCCTACGAGCGTCCGGCGAAGAGGACGTCTCTTTCAGAAATAACGAAGCATCCTTCGCAGAAGTGCCGAGCCCCGCGTCTTCGACTCCGCTGAGTGGTATAACCGCGACGTCTTCCCCGATGAAGATACCGATTCTGGTGTACCACATCGTCCGTCCTGCTTTCCCTACCGATAGCCGTGCTGTCCGCGCTCTCGCCCAGACTCCCGAGGTATTTGATGCGCAGATGCAGTACCTTGCCGAGGCTGGCTACCATGTCATTCCGTTCCGCCTCTTTGAGGACCATCTGCTCAAGAACGCACCTCTCCCTTCGAACCCCATCGTTCTCACCTTCGACGACGGCTGGAGTGACCAATTCACTTACGCCTTCCCCATTCTTGAGAAGTACCACTACACGGCGACTTTCTTCATCTTTACGAATCCTATCGGCCACCACGGATTCCTCACGTGGGAAGATCTCCAGAAACTTCTTGCGGCAGGTATGACGATTGGCAGCCACACACTCTCACACCCATTCCTTACGAAGATTACGAACCCTGCCATTCTCTGGAACGAAATTGATGGAAGCAAGCAGATTCTCGAAAAGAGACTGGGTATCACCGTACGTGAATTTGCCTATCCTTTCGGACAATACAATGCCACGACCACAGCTCTCTTGAAGCAGGCTGGTTACGTCGTCGCTCGTGGTGATTACGTGATGCGCGGCAACGTACAGTCTGCCGACAATCTCTACGCACTCAGCGCCCTGAACGCGCCCACCTCACTCGAACTCTTCAAGCGAACTTTCCCGGCGCACTAAGCGCGTTTCGCGACACAAGAGGCGCAGCGGCAGCCGAAGGGCTTAATGTGTTCGTTCACATACTCCTCGCCATAGTCATACGTGAGTTCCTCGCCCGGTTTAATACTCTTGAGGGCGTCGATCCATATGCGTCCTTTCACAATGTTCGGTTCGCAGTTGGGTTTATGTGAATGATTGATATAGCGCGCGAAGTTTTCTCGCGTGGTGCCGTCAATCGTCTTTTTGCTATTCACCTCGAAGAGATATTTGCTGCGACTTGAGTATTCTTCTTCTT
>JAKAIP010000199.1 GCA_021825025.1 bacterium | reverse complement strand
CAAGCAGATAAAGAATTATTAGAAAAAGTATCTATATCCTAAATTTCTTTTCTCAAGTGGAAAGAAATGGTATACATAAGGGCGTTTATATGGCGATCGTGGTGTAATGGTCAACACTGGAGATTGTGGTCCTCCCGATCCGGGTTCGATTCCCGGCGATCGCCCAGATTTTTCAGTAAAAATTTAATTAGGGAGTTACGGACAAGATAGAGTAAAATAGTGATATTAGCATCTAAAGATGTCTTATGGAACAACTATTTGAAGGAAAAAAAATCCGTATTGCTCTATTTGTAGTATTGATATTACTTGGTGTGTTTCTTGCAGTGCAGGCAATTGCCGCAACAATGGAATTGCGCTACATAGGAACCGGTATTACGCCAACCAATACGATCGTTGTTTCCGGACACGGCGAAGCATTCAAAGCTCCGGATATCGCAACCTTTACGTTTTCTGTTGTATCCGACAAACCTACGGTCGCAGCGGCGCAGCAAGATGCTGCAACAAAAATAAATGCAGTGACCAACTACTTAGTGCAAGCGGGAGTGAGTGCCAACGACATTCAAACAAGCGATTATTCAATACAACCCCAATACTCGTATGAACAAGGAGGTGTTTGCCCGGCTCTAGCAAACATCCCCTGTCCTCCGAGCAAGCAAGTGCTCACGGGATATGAAGTACGACAAACTACCACAGTAAAAGTTCGTGATATCTCCAAGGCAGGGGATTTGCTTTCGGGAGTAGGACAACAAGGAGCTTCCGAAGTCAGCAGTCTTACTATGACGTTCAATGATCCGAATGAAGTCCAGGATATGGCACGCAGCAATGCAATTGCCAATGCAAAACAGAAAGCGACATCGCTAGCTCAGCAGCTCGGTGTGTCTTTGGTTCGGGTAGTCTCATTCAATGAAAATCTCAATGGATGCCACCCGCTTCCTATTATGGAAGGCGTCCGCACCATGGCGGCAAGCGCTTCTGCACCAGTTATTTCCCCAGGACAAACTACCGTTACTGATGATGTCAGCATCACGTACGAGATCCGCTAACATCTTGACTATCCACTGTTCTGCGGTAATATTATAACGAATAAAGGCCGGAAAAAGGCCTTTTTTCTTAGGAAACATCTATGTTTAATTATTTACGCGAAGTACGGGGAGAATTTCGCCACGTAAATTGGCCGAATCGCCGCCAGACCATTGTCTATACAGTGGTAGTCATCGTTGTGACACTTGTCACAGCAGCATATCTTGGCGCATTCGATTATCTCTTCACCGGAATTGTGCAGCATATTCTCTAAAGTTACTGTTATGTCAAAACAAGACACCAGCGTCGGAAGGGCATGGTATGCCATCCATACGTATGCCGGATATGAAAATGCGGTAGCGCGTAATCTGCGTCAACGTATTGAATCGCTTGGCTTGCAGAATAAAATTTTCAATGTAGTAGTGCCAACGGAACGCACCGTGAAAATCAAAGGCGGTCGTCGTGTGGAAGAAGAAGAAAAGATTTATCCAGGATACGTGCTCGTGGAAATGATTGTTGATGATCAATCATGGCATGTGGTGCGCAATACGCCACGCGTTACCGGTTTCGTAGGAAGCGGAGTCAACGCAGTGCCACTCAAACAATCTGAGGTGGATGAGCTGCTTGGGCGCATGCATGAAGCAGAAGGGTCTGTGCGTCATGCGATTGATCTTGCGGCGGGAGATTCCGTGGTCATTGTAGACGGTCCATTCAAGGATTTGGATGGAAAAGTTGGAGAAGTCGACCATACGCGAGGAAAGGTCAAAGTATTGGTAGCCATGTTCGGTCGCGAGACACCCGTTGAACTCGACTTTTTGCAAGTAAAGCGTATATAAGGTACTCTAGTCGCGTATGGCAAAAACAGTAACGAAAACCATAAAAATTATTGCTCCCGGCGGCGCTGCGGTACTTACTCCTGCCATGGGTCAGGTGTTGGGTCCTGCAGGAATCAACATCGGAGAATTCGTGAAGCGCTTCAATGAGGCGACACAGGACATGAAAGGGGATTTGATTCCCGCACAGATCAGTGTGTATCAGGATCGCACCTACGATTTCGTACTCAAAACTCCTCCCGCTTCCTCTCTTATTTTGAAAGCGCTCGGTAAAGAAAAAGGCTCTGGAAAACCAAATCTTTCAAAGATCGGAACCCTTTCCAAGGAAAAATTGCGAGAAATCGCAGAGAAGAAAATGCGTGATCTCAATGCAGCAGACATTGAAACCGCGATGAAAATTGTTGCAGGATCGGCGCGTTCCATGGGAGTAGACATTAAATAAAAAAACCGCTCCGAAAGGAGCGGTTTTTGATTACGGGGTTTTCTCCACGATATCGTGCAACCCTCGTTTGATGTTGAAACGATCTTCTTCTGTATTGATGTGCACCGCAATGTCGATCGGCTTGCACGCGTCCTGCACTTTCGCTCCTATTGCTTGAGCGACGGTGCGCAAGGTTGGATGTACGGCGGTTCCCGAACGCAGTTCAACAAGCCAGAGCAGGGCAGGCAAGTCTCCAGTGATGCGGCATGCTACGCGGTATCCCATGGGCAGGTAGTACTGCTGAAGCTCTGCAGACAGCTGCAATTTTTGTATATCCATGCGCTGCTTTTC
>JAKAIP010000198.1 GCA_021825025.1 bacterium | reverse complement strand
TGTGGCTGGATTGCAGTGCACATAGCTCACGAGATGCTGCAGGCTGTCATCGGTGGAGGCTTCGGAGGATTTGAAGGGCTTCAGGAACAGATTACCTGTCCGTTTGTGCCGGGCATTGAAGTAGAGGGTATAGGCTGTTCCCAGTTTCCGCATAAAGGTAGTGATGCCGCCCTCCTTATCCTCACGGAGCACGAGGTCGAAATGACCAGGCATCAAGCAGAACGCGCCAATTGTAACGAGCTTTTTACCACGAGGCATACGTAGAACCTCTTCAAATTTCCGGTCCCCAATATCATTCCGTCGAAGAGGGAATGTGTCATTTGCTAGATAGAGGAGCTCAAGGAAGCGATTGTAGTCGTGGACGTTCTCAAATACTGTGCGATTCTCGATACCGCGGTTGTAGCAGTGGTACCACGTACCCACAGTGAAAGGTTCTCGCTTCTTCATAGGTTAAAGTATAAGGTGTCACCTTACGGAGTCAAGGAAAATAGAAAAACGTAAGGTGACACCTCGTGTAAATATGGGGATAATCACTTCTTGAAGATGTCTGCGAAGTATACTGACAGTATTATCATCATAAAGCATTAATATCATTCATTATGCCCCCGCAACAGTCAGTGAGTTCCCCTCGTCGTCGTTCGCTTGATACCATTAGTGTTTTTGCGCTTCTTACTACCGTCGTTGCCGCGATCTTCTTGATCACGCCATTTGCGCCAGTGTCGTTTGCGACAACGAAAACATTCCTGCTCGCTGCAGGAGCTCTTATTACGCTTGGTCTCTATATTCTCGCGCGGCTCACCCGAGGGAATGTCGTGTTCCCGTCTTCGCTACTTGTCGGGGCGCTCTGGTTCCCAGTCATAGCGTACCTACTTTCAGCTACGTTCTCTGGCACGCCGTTTTCAAATGCGCTCTGGGGAACGGCGCTTGAGCCCGATACGCTCGGGTTTATGTTGATCACGGCCTGCCTTGGCACGCTCTCAGCGCTCGTGCTGCGTCGATCAGAAAATTACCACTCCTTCTTTAAGGTGGGAGCATATACGTTTATCGCGCTTGCATTCGTTCAGGCGCTCATTGTGCTTGTTGGACAAGTGATGCCGACTGTTATCTCACCGGCGTTCACACTCATTGGTTCATTCGGGGATCTTGCCTCTCTACTTGGACTCGGTATCGTGACGCTCTTGATCACGTTCCGATTCTTGGAAATTTCGAATCGAACGCGCAATGTGCTTCTGGCTGGAGGGGGTATTGCTCTCTTCCTGCTCGCTATTGCGAATGCCTCCCTCGTGTGGATGCTGCTCGCGCTTGTATCCCTTGGCTTCTTTGTGGAGGCGGTGATGCGTCGTGGTGGGAAGTCGACTGATGCAGACTTGGACGAAGCGGTTATGGTAAGTGAATCCCCAGTCGAGTCAGAAGAAGGGAATCGTTCGCTCGTATTGCCGCTCGGGGTGCTGGCCGTGTCCCTCTTCTTCCTCATTGGGAGCACGCTCGGCGGAGCACTTGCAAGCGCTCTCCACGTAAACCTCCTCAACATTCGCCCTTCCTGGCAATCAACTCTGGCCGTCACCGAGAAGGCATACACGACGTCTCCCGTCTTCGGTAGTGGTCCGGGCACGTTTGGCGTTGAATGGTTGAAGCATCGTGATGCAACCTTGAACTCAACTGTTTTCTGGAACGTTGATTTCTCTTCAGGTATTGGGTTTATTCCGACGTCCTTCGTGAGTACGGGTATTGTCGGTATGATTGCGTGGCTCGCGCTTCTCGGACTCTTCATTGTGCTCGGTCTCCGCATGCTTATTCTGCGGACACCGCAGGATCCGTTTATCCGCTACGCATCGATTGTCTCGTTCATCGGATCACTGTATCTCTTCACACTCGCATTCTTTGACCTACCAAGTACGGTGCTGCTCGCGCTCGCGTTCGTCTTTGCAGGGCTCTTCATCTCGACGATGCGCTATGCCGCAAACGGTCGGCAGTGGGGTATTCTGTTCTCACGAAGTCCACGAGTCGGTTTTGTCATCGTGTTTGGTCTGACCATCCTCTTGCTCTCTTCGGTGGTCGCAGCGTACACGCTTGTGGGGCACTATGTGGCTGCTGCACAGCTGTCTGATGCGGCGCAGGCGCTTGCAAATGGCAATGTCGACGCGGCAGATCGTGCGATACAAAACTCAATCTCATTCGCACCCTCAGCGGCGGCGTACCAGTTGGAATCGAGTGTGGCAAAAGTACGGATGAACACGATTCTCACATCGACTTCGACAGATAAGAGCGCAGCGCAGAAAGCGTACCAAGCAGCTCTCTCGGCAGGTATTAATGCAGCGCTTACTGCAACGAACTTGAATCCGTCTGATTACCAGAACTGGATCGCGCTCGGAAGTCTCTATGCGCAGGCGGTCCCGCTTGGCGTCCAAGGTGCCTACGACAGTGCGAAAACTGCGTACAAGAAAGCCCAGGCTCTCAATCCGACGAATCCGCAGATTCTCTTCATCCTTGCGCAGCTTGATATTGCGAATAAGGATACGAAGTCGGCCGAGGCAGACTTGAAAGCCGCTATTGCACTCAAACAGGATTATACGGATGCTATCTTCCTGCTCTCGCAGCTTGAAGTACAGGACGGCAACGTGAAAGAC
>JAKAIP010000197.1 GCA_021825025.1 bacterium | reverse complement strand
CTATAGCCCCAACCAGCTCATCATCAAGCAGCCAGTAACTCTCATTTCGATCAAGTGGCATCATAGTATTGCTTCAATAGTATAGTAGAAAAAAGAGAAGCCCACGAGTTATGGGCTTCTCGTGGGCTTGCGGGGTGCGGATGACCTGCGGAAGGCGGTATGATGCGGCAATCCAAGAATCGCCCGGAAACATTGATTGCATTGGTCGTGATCCCTCCTGGGCCGTATCCATTTGTGTCGCACATTCCTTACTCGAATTGGTCGCCCGCACTCACAGTATTTGAATGAGTCAGACATGACGGTGCTCCTTTCTGCTGATAAAATACCACAAATTATCTACTGTGTATAGGTGCGAAAACCGCTGGTCATCGTCGCGATACCTGACGCGTCGATCGCATACCCCTCAAAAGCGGGGAGCCGCTCGATAAAGGCGATGCCCTGTCTCCCCATAGCAAAAGCTGCCGTTGCAAAACGATCCGCCTCGAGCACGTCAGGACCAATGACGGTAATGCTCACGATATCCGTCAGCTCTTCTTCTGGCATATGCGGGTTATAGATATGCGCGCCGCGGATATACGAACCGGAGGTTGCAATACCCTTTCCTCGCGGATATACGACCTTCACAATTTCATTCGTATTGAATGGATTACGAATACCCACACTCCAGTCTTTCCCCTCCGCATTTGTGCCGCCCATCGCGATATCCCCACCTGCATTAACGAAGTAATTTTCATACCCCGCTTTCTGTATGCGTGCGGCGGTATTACGAATCGCCCAGCCCTTCACGATGCCTGATGGGTCGAGGTTCCCGTCAGGTCGACGGATATCGAAGTACCCCTGTGTCTCTTGCTTTGTCGCTTCAGCGATCGCAAAGACCTCGCGCATATCTTCACTTGCTGCCGCGAGCGTGACCTCACCGCGATTCATTTGTGCTATTTCACTGGTCTCTTTATAGGTGCTAAAACGCTCATCCACAGCCGCCAAATATGCAAAAGCCGCCTCAAGAGGCTTCGATACGTCTGTCCCGACGATTTCAATCTCAATGGGCATACCCATACAAAGACGCGTTTCTTTCATACCTTTATAGTACTCCACTCCTGCTGCTTTCCTTTCACGAAAATTATTCTAGAATGGAACGAATGGCCGATTCTACGATATCGCAGTCCCGCTTGGCGCACTTCTTTACCGCCAACACCATGAGCGCCCCGCTCTGGCTCGTTGTTCGACTCTATCTCGGCTATGAGTGGCTCACTGCCGGCTACGACAAGATTCTGAACCCAGCCTGGTTCGGTACCGGTGCAGGAGCTGCCCTCCGCGGCTTTGTGCAAGGCGCCCTTACGAAAACGACCGGGGCGCATCCTGACGTACAGCTGTGGTATGCCTCGTTTCTGCAAAGCGCTGTCCTCCCTCACCCCGTGCTCTGGTCAAACGCGGTTGCTCTCGGGGAGCTTCTTGTCGGACTGGGGCTTATCGTTGGACTTTTTACTGGTTGTGCGGCATTCTTTGGATTCTTTATGAACTTCAATTACTTGCTTGCGGGGACTGTGAGTATGAATCCGATTATGCTCATGCTCGCACTCGGCATTATGACCGCCCATCGTGTGGCTGGCTCCTGGGGCCTCGACCGATACGCACAACCTGCGCTCTCTCGCTGGTGCGCCTCAGTTACTAAAAAATCTGTCTAGTGCGTATGCGTGCCCTTCAGGAAGATTGGATTCGAGCGGTGCCGCGTTCACGGATGGCATATCCGACCGCCCTCCATGATCGTATTAAGTATGTGTTCTGGATGTTCTACACGCCACTCCACCCCTACCTCCGCGACCTCTCGACCTCTCTTCGCATTCTCCGCCATGAAGGACGCCAGGATTTCCTCCTCGGCATTCTCGATCCCGCACGGTCGCTGCAAGAATTTGTCGCATTCCTCGTTGCTCAAGGATTTGGGAATCACTTCATCGCCTGGAAAGACGACGACGAGATTGTGAGTCTTCGACGAACTGTCGGATTCAAGTATCAATACCACCTACGCATATTTAATGACGGCGAAGTGCGATGCCACTACGAATTCACTCCTGAGTACCGCCCGATCAAACATATGATTCAAGAAGGGTTTGAAGATCGCACGCCAGAGTTCAAAGCAATTGTCCAAGACTGGGTTATCCCCCCAGGTACCCCTGAACAACCAGCCTAACTATCGAGTATAGTTAGGAGTATGGAGCACCGAATCATACAGAACTTCGATTCACTCGCGACAACTCCCCTCCGGCATACAGCTCTCTCTCTCGCTGAAGCAGGCTACGCTGCTATTACTGTCGAGACAGCACTGCACGAACGAATCGTTCTCGATGATGCCGAGCTCACTATCGATGGCACCCCGTACCCTCTTGCGGGACGGCGGGTCTTTTTTGTTGGCGTGGGTAAGTGTGCCTTCGCAGCCGCGCACGCCATCGAAGAGATATTCGGCGATCGACTCACGGGCGGTGTCGCACTCGACGTCTCTCCCTTGGGAGAGTCATCCTTACAGAAAGTTGAAATGTACGTCGGGACCCACCCCCTCCCGAGCGAAGTAAACGAGCGCGCTACCGAACGTATCCTCGCGTTTCTCGCCGGTCGCGCTGCAGACGATCTCGT
>JAKAIP010000196.1 GCA_021825025.1 bacterium | reverse complement strand
GCGGTGGACGGGCATTTCAATAGTGGCAAGAGAGTTGGTGAGAGCGTAGAGGAATAAAGGTTTCCCCGCGACTGTTTTTGAGGAGAAAGCTGGGTACGCGCGGGTGTGCACTCCTTGTTCGCGGCGAAGGATGGTTGCGAGCGCGCGAGGATCGACGACGCTTTTTTTGTCGACGTCCTTAGGAATGCCGAGGACATCACCGGTATCGCTACCGATATCGAGCAGGACTTCAATCTCGTATTCTTTGTCGAGACCAGTGTACTCTTGCTGGCGTTTACATTCCTCGCCGAGGAGGACGAGAAGTTTGCCAGAGGCCATAGGGTCGAGACGTCCTGCGTAGCTTGCAGGAAGCGAAGCTTCTTGCGGATGCTGTTTTTTCCAGGCATGCAGAGCTGCAAGCGGCGTTTCGCCGACTTTTTTATCAATAACGACGAAACGGGGCATATGGGGCGCAGTATACCGCTGAGGGAGGGAACATGACATATTTTTAAGTTTGTGGTATTATCAAAATCAATGAGAACTCCTGATCTCGACCGTGCTCGCAGCGAGAAGAAACGTACGCTCACTGACTTTGTGGCGCTCTACAACGAGAATCTTCCGCTTTCGTTCACGCCGGCTTCAGAAGAGTTACTGAAAGAATTCAAACAAGGACATAAGGGACTCTTCCCCGCAGGAAAAGGTTGGTCGCTCGATCAACATCGTCGGAAAGTGATGGATTGGTTACGTGCGCGAAAGGACGTGACGCAAGAAGGGTAGAGGCATACCACTTGACTAAACTGTGAGCCTATGATAGTCTTAACGCATCAACCAGAGCTGGATCCAAAAGAAGTAGGGATCGGGCTTCTCTCTTCGGCACCTGACTTGATATCTTAGACACACTAAATTTCTGTCACACTATGCAAGAAGGAATTGTCGCAAAAAAGACTGATAAGGGCTTCGGCTTTATCAAGCGAAATGACTCAGACAAGGATCTTTTCTTCCACTCGAATGAACTCCAGAACGTTTCGTTCGACGAGCTCCAGGAGGGAGATAAGGTTTCGTTTGAAGTCGGCGAGAGCCCAAAGGGTCCGAACGCCCTCAACGTCAACAAGATCTAATAGGTCTGCAACAAAAACACCCCGCTTCGGCGGGGTGTTTTTGTTTCGGTATGCACTAGCTGCTTGGTATACTGGTTGAAATGTATATCCGTGTAGTGGTCACTCCTGGGGCGAAACGAGAAAAAGTGGCAGCGCATCCTGCGAAGCACCCGGATGGTGGCGAAGAGCTTGCTATCGCAGTGCGGGAGCCGGCAACGGGGAATCGTGCGAATGATCGTGTTCGTGAACTCATTGCGCTCCGGGTAGGTGCACCTCTCGGGAAGGTGCGCATCCTGACAGGTCATCGTTCTCGCGTTAAAATGATAAGTGTTAGCAGTTAATACGTCTCACCATGCACATCACCATAACGGTTCGGAATCAGGCTCTTACTCCCGCAGTACAGGATCTTGTTGAGGAGAAATTCTCGGCGCTCGAGAAGCTTGTTGTGCGAGCGACAAGCCCAGTCACGCTTGCGTGCGAGATAGACGAATCAATGGCGGCAGTTCGTGCGGGCGCGAAGTATCGCGTCGAAGGAAATCTTGGTGTCGATGGAAAACTTTTCCGTGCTGAGGCTGAAAATGAAACACTCGAAGGTGCAGTCGATCGAGTGCGCGACGGCTTGGTACGTGAATTGCAAAACGCTCAGGGAAAGAAAGAGAATCTTCTGAAACGTGGCGGTGCGGCGCTCAAGCGAATGCTGCGTTTTGGGAATTAAGATCGCAGCGCGAAATCAGCGAAGCTGATTTCGCGCTTGCCCTCAGGGATGACACGGAGAATGCGGAATGTATCCTGTACGTATTCCGCATTCGTTATTTTTATGCGTTTGCCGTTGTGGAGAAAATAGGTGCCGATCGAATCTGCATATGCACGGTACTTGTGCCAATTTTCCTGCGCAGGCGCTTCGAGAGAGAGGAGGCCGTCTTCTTTTTTAAGCTTATGGGCGCGCGTGGCTTGTGTCGGGTCTTGGGGGGTGGGCGTCAGATCGCCACGCAGATATGCTGGCAGCGTTGCGACCAGTAATTGTGCACCCATCGTGATGAGTCGAGGGCGTAGCTCGCGGGCTGTCTCCTCGGGTGCAATCGGCGTTGCCTCTTGGGCGATGATATCCCCGGCATCGAGTTCTTTCACCATCTTTTGGATCGTCACTCCCGTGTCGTGTTCTCCCGAGAGCAGGGCCGTCTCAAGCGGGGTTGCGCCTCGGTATTTCGGCAAGAGCGAATAGTGCACATTGAGGACTCCCTTTGGGAAGCTTGCAATGAGCGACTCAGGAAATATTTTTCCATAGGCAACAACAAGCGCGTAGTCGCACGCATAGGCGGCAATCATTTCTTGCGCGTCAGCAGTAAGTGTCTGTGGGGTCAAAACAGGAAGATGGTGTTCGTGGGCGAGTGTGTGTGTCGGCGAAGGAGTAAGAACGAGACCGCGCCCGCGCGGCGCATCGGGTGCGGTGATCACGACGGTAGGAGTAAATCCGTGTGCAAGCAGGTAGGCGAGTGTTTCGCTCGCGACTGTTGGCGTGCCGAAAAAAGCAAACTTATCCGACGGTTGCATGGTTGATTTCAACGAGGTGCTCAGCATGATCGAT
>JAKAIP010000005.1 GCA_021825025.1 bacterium | reverse complement strand
GTGTTACTACCTCGTTTGCCGGTTGCCCTTGCGGGCCCCCTTGACTTGCATGACTTATCCACGCCGCCAGCATTCATCCTGAGCTAGGATCAAACTCTCAATAAGAATAGGCGGAACAAAAGAATTCACACATCTTTTACCCTTGCCATCATTCTTAAAAATGGCAAGGGCGTGCCCGCCACCTCCGTGGCGGGCGTTCACGTATTCGGTTGTCAGAGGTCAAAAAAGCACCCCGTCCCGCAAGAGCGGAACGCTAGTGGCTATAGTATAGGAGTATCTAGGTGGCGTCAACACCCTCATTCTCCCCTCCTCAGACCAGGGTCGTCGCTACGCCAGTGCTACACTGGTAGCATGGAAAAACGAGTTGTTGTGGCGGTTTCTGGCGGGTTCGACCCGGTACACATCGGGCACATCCGTATGTTCCAAGAAGCGAAAAAACTCGGCGATGAGCTCGTGGTCATCCTCAATAATGACCACTGGCTCCGTGATAAAAAGGGTTCCCCGTTTATGCCAGAAGCAGAACGAAAAGAAATCATTGAAGCCATTGCTGGTGTCGACCGTGTCGTCCTTACGGAACACGTTCCCGGGGATACTGACCGCAGTGTGTGCCATATGTTACGGAAAATACAGCCACATATTTTTGCAAATGGTGGCGATCGGAAACCTGATGACGATCCCGTACCTGAGGTGGAGGTGTGTAACGAGCTTGGTATCGAGATGCACTACAACGTCGGCGCCGGAGGCAAGGTGCAGTCATCATCTTGGCTCATCAAAAAAGCAACTGAATCATCTCGTGACACGGAAATCAGTTGAAACAAGTTGCATGCTGCGACAAGGAGCGTACAATGAGTGAAGCCGTCACCCCTTGTCTATGAACGCACCCGAGCGAGAGCGTATTGTTGTGTCTGTCGGAGGTTCTCTCATCGTTCCTGATGCTATTGATACTGACTTTCTTTCGCGTTTTAAGACACTCATTCTTGAAAAAGTACAGCGTGGGTTTACGTTCTCCATTATCGCTGGTGGTGGCAAGATTGCGCGTCGCTACCAGAGCGCCGCAAATATGGTCACCCCACTCTCACGACAAGATCTCGACTGGATTGGGATCCACTCGACTCGCCTCAATGGCCAACTCCTGCGCAACATATTTGTTGGTTACGCACACCCGCAGGTCGTAAAGAACCCGACAATCGACATTGATGCTGAAGAACCGATCATCATTGCTGCTGGCTGGCAGCCGGGCTGTTCGACCGACTATGATGCCGTCCTCATTGCGAAAAATCTTGGTTCGACACATCTCGTCAACCTCTCCAATATTGATTACGTCTACGATAGTGATCCTCGTAAAAATCCCGAGGCGAAGAAAATAGAGAAAATCTCCTGGGCAGATTTCCGTAAAGTAATTCCTGAAGAATGGGACCCTGGGCTCTCTTCCCCCTTTGATCCGATTGCAGCAAAAGAAGCCGAAGCTCTCGGGCTTGAAGTAGCTATCATTAACGGCGCGAAGATTGAAGAGTTTTCAAACTATCTCGACGGCAAGCCGTTTGTCGGAACGATTATTTCTTAACTTCTCGCGACGCCTCAAGACGCCGCAGGGTGTCGACGATAGCGTCGACACGTGAAGTAATTTCTTCTGGAGAGCCGATATTCACGATGGTATAGTCGGCGAGCTGCATGACGCCAAATATATTCATATCCCATGGCTCGGGATTATTCATCTCTGCATCTTCTTGTGCACAGAACGTATCGTATGAAATATGGTCGGTCGGTGATCCGCGACGCACCACCCGCTCGTACCGCAGTCTCCGTATTGCATCCACAGCGATAAGAAATGCTCCACGCTCCTTCAAAAACTCTGCCTCTTTGAGTACGCGTACCGACTCGATAACCGCATCGCCGCCCGCCGCGGCTGCTTGTTTGAAAAGTTCTTCAACAATGTACGCCGGGTGATGTGTCTTCCGTAAGTCATTTGCGACGGTGCGCATCGTGTCGCGCGCAGGAGGAAGTCCGCGGCGTTCAATCTCTCTCAGAATGACCTGTCGTGCAGAATAGTGCGTAAACCCTTTCGACTTTAGATGTTCAACAACCGTCCCCTTCCCTGAACCATTCGTGCCGGTTATGCCAATAATCATCCCGGATATCTTATTTCTTATTGAACCACGTTGAAATAGGAATAAGGAGCGGTGCGGAGCGCGCAATCGAGGAGAACGTGCCAGCAGCCACACCGACGAGCATCACAAGCGCGAAGTTGCGGGTCGATTCAGCACCGAAGTAGATGAGGGCAAGAAGCGCGAGAACCACCGTGAGCGCCGTATTGATCGAACGATTCATCGTCTCACTGATCGACTTCCCTATCGTTTCTTCAAAAGTCTCCTTCACGCGATTCTTTTCGTTCTTTGCGAGATGCTCGCGAATACGGTCGAAGATGACGATCACATCGTTCACACAATAGCCGAGCAGCGAGAGGAGCGCGACGATGAAGAGTGAGTCCACCTCTGCACCAGTGAAGTGACAGTATGCGGCGTAGAAGCCGGTCGGCACGATAATATCGATTGCGAGCATCGCGACCACCGTAATACCGTAGCCCCAACCGGGGACGGGGCGTGACACCTTACGGAAAGCAAATGCGATATAGAGCACGATGACAAGCACCACCGCGAAAATTGCCCAGAGTGCTTTATTGGTGAACTGACTTCCAAGTGCCGGACCGACGCTCGTGTAGGCGAGTTCCGTTGTCGATGCAGAAGCGGAGAGCGCAGTAAGTATTGCGTCATGTTCTGCCTGTGAGAGCGTCCGCATACGGAGTGCGACTGCCGTATCTCCTGAAGCTCGAACTGACACCGCCCCGAGCGGAATCGGCGCAAGCTCAGACTGAATCGTCGAGAGTGCAGGACGGCCGTTCGGATAGTTCACCTGCATCATTGTGCCGCCCGTGAAATCGATACCGAGCGGGAGACCGTAGAGCGTGATGGCGCCGACCGCCGCAACGAGAATGATCCCGGTGATCCAGAAGAAGAGCGCGCGATGACGGATGATATACATAAATTATGCGTTATGGATGCCCGAGCCCATAAGGAACTTCCACACCCCTTCCTTGTGTTCCGGCACAATGGCGAGCAAGAAGACACGAGAAAGCGTGACGGCTGAGACGAAGGAAGCGAGCACGCCGAGTACGAACACCAGTGCGAAGCCCTGCACGATCGACGTACCGAGCCAGAAGAGAATGACGCCGGAAATAATCATCGTAAGGTGACCGTCGCGAATAGCGGTCCAAGCACGCGAGAAACCGATGTGCACCGCTTCGCGAGCTCCCTTTCCTTCACGCAACTCTTCCTTCGTGCGCTCGAAGATGAGCACGTTCGCATCCACTGCCATACCCACCGAAATAATGAGTCCTGCGATGCCTGAGGCGGTGAGGGTAACCGGA
The DNA here is from genome assembly GCA_021825025.1 of bacterium. The sequence goes on along the minus strand of JAKAIP010000005.1, from coordinate 8,638 downwards.
ATCACTTTGATAACTGCGAGCATGAAGGCAAGGTACTCAACCAGGGCGAGAGTCGCGATCACTCCTGGGAGGCGATACCACGCGATCATAAAGAGTGCGACGATTGCGAAGCCGATGATGCCGGCCATCACGCCTGCTGAAATAGCAACGGAACCGAGTGTTGGACCGACTGCCGAACTACTCTCAAGTGAGATTGGCACCGGGAGCGCACCGAAATTCAAATTGCGTACCAAGTCGCGTGCCTCTGTGGCAGTGAAATGTCCCGTGATAGTTGCCTGTCCTCCTGGAATTGCTTCTTGAATCACTGGGGAAGAAATAGGCTGCCCGTCGAGGAAGATAGCGAGCTGACGACCGACGTTTTCTCGTGTGATTTTCTCAAACAACTTCGCCCCGTCACTATTGAAATTGAGAATCACCTGCGGAGCAGAGAGTCCTGAAGTTGCGCCTGAACCAAAGCCAAGCGTGGCGCTTGAGAGGTAGCGACCAGTCAATCCGGTTGGCGCATAGACTGTTTCCGTTGTCGTACCGACAGTGGTGGTGGTTGCGAGTCGAAACTCAAGCGTCGGCGTCTGTCCAAGCGCCGCGACTGCTGCCTTGATGTCAGTCACGCCTGGCAAATCAACAATGAGACGATCCTCGGTCGTACCGGAGAGCGCACTCGCCTGCTCAGTCTGCACGAGCGGCTCAGCCACCCCGAAGAGATTCACTCGTCGCTCCACAACACCCTGGAGTGCCGAGAGTGCATCACTTCGCTCGGCAGCCGGTGTCTGGCTCATATCAGCCTTATAGACAAGTTCCGTACCACCTGCGAGATCGAGACCAAGCTTGAAGCGATACGAGCTTCCCGGATTGGCTTCAGTCGCCCACACAAAGTAGATAAGTAAAAACCCTGCAACGAGGGCTATAGCCGCAGACACTCGGAAACGAGACATAGCCAGAGTATAGACCAAATATTAAAAAAGCGAAGTCTTGCGCCAACCGCGTATTTATTGCACTTTTTTCGCACCCTCTTTGAGAGTGACCACATTCTCGAAGAGGCACGCGACCGCGAGAGGACCCATGCCACCTGGGACGGGCGTGAAGAGCGAACATTTTTCAGCGCAGGCCGGATCAGCATCACCGACAATTTCTCCATTCGATTCCGACGTTCCAGCATCGATAAGTACCACTCCCTGCTGTAGCATAGCTGGCTGAATAAGGTGTGGTGATCCTGCTCCCGAAATAAGTATGTCTGCGGTTGCAAGTGCTTCGTGCACATTCCCCGAGTCGCTCGTCACGCACTCGACCACCGCGCCCTGCTGTCTGAGCCAGGTCGCACAGGGCCCTCCGACAAGAAACCCTGCACCAATAACGACTGCCCTCTTCCCTTTCACTGCGATGTTGTGGTGCTCAAAAATCTCCCGCACTGCAGCGACCACCGGCGGCAACAGTGCCCCACTCTCACCTTTTTCAAATTTCTCTCGTGCAGCAGCCGAAAGCACATCCGCATCTTTTTCAAGAGGAATAGCATCGCATACGTCTCGTGCTATACGGTCACTCGACAGAGGGAGTTGTACCAATACCACATCGGCTGTCGAGTTTCTTATCGCCGCCACAAGTTCTTCCGTGGGAGCGTCCTCGGGAAATCGCTTGCGTTCAAGCACACATCCCGCATCACTTGCACGCTTCTCTTTAATCTTGAGATACGACAGAGTCGCTGGCGTTTCGTTTGCAGAGAGCACCAGTACCCGAGGGGCGTGGTCGAGGAGTACCGAGCGCGCTTTCGTGCGCGCAAGAACTTCGGCTGCGAGAGAACGACCGTCGAGTATCATGTCCCAGAAAGTGAGAGTAGTGCACGAATCGTTTTCACGGCAATAGCCACATCGAGACTGAACGAACGATGTTTCAAGTAATAGAGATCGTAGGCAAGTTTGCGCCGCGTACGAACAACATCCGCAGGGCCGCGCGGCGCGTCATAGTCATGAATCTGCGCCCAGCCAGAAAGCCCCGGCGTAATCAAGTGCCGCATCCAGTACTGCGGGATCTCCTGCTCGTAGACCTCGGCAATTTTCGGAAGTTCTGGGCGCGGACCAATAAACGACAAATCGCCGGTAAGGACATTCCAGAGTTGCGGCAGCTCATCGATACGCGTCTTTCGAATCAGCCGTCCGATCGGCGTGACGCGGTTCTTCCTCTGCAGCTCAGGATCACCATGATCATTCAGGAGCATCGAACGTAATTTCAAAATCGAAAAATGCTGTCCTCCCTTACCAATACGCTCGTGTCGGAAAAAAGGCATACCGCTTTCGAGGAGGAGTGCGAGCGCCGCGAGAGTCACAATCGGAATAGCGATAACTGACCCGCACAGCGCGAGCACGATGTCGAAAACTCGTTTCAGACCATCATACAATTGATGCTGCTTTGAGAGCGACTCGAAGAGTGACGCCATTGGCACACTCTCGAGAGAAACACGATCAAATATTTCTTCGTACAGGAGTGCTGCATCCTTAATGGTCACCGTGTGTGCCATAACGAGAGCGCGGCTCTTCACGAGCGCCTGCATCAGCATCGCATTTGCTGTGTCGAGTACAATCACGCGCGCACCCTCGTTGATCCCTGCGGTGATACTCGCCACGAGACTCTCTTCTGTCGCGGCACACGTATCTATCTGCGAGATACACCGAATAAGATACCAGTCGTTGTTCTTTATTTCCTCAACAAGCTCTTGGTGAGCAAGTCCTGTTCCGACAAACAATGCCGGGACACGATTCTCTTCTGTCTTCTCGCGATTCATACGATAGAAACGCCACGCGCTTTCTGCAGCTACCGACACGATGAGATACAGTACCAAAATAGTCTTCGGCGCGATTGAGAACGGCAACACAAAAAAGAGAATTGATGCCATAGCAACTGTTGCTGCTTGTGCACCGAAGATGCGCATGCCCATCAAGCGCCGTATCGGCCGGGTCTGTTTCTCATAGAGACCTGCAATATAGAAGACAACAATCGAGAGAAGAAAGATCGGGAGAAATGGAATGAGGTTCGTCTGGAAGTAACTTGTTGCCGGGAATGACAGGTTCCGAAGAAGAAGCGCGGTCCACAGGGATGCGATTAATATAAGAAAATCCCCAATAAGGAGAATGAGCGTTTCGCGACGATCGAATACCATAGCTATGGATACTATAACGTAGAAATATATTGTACAGTTGCTCCTATGGACTCCCCTTCGCGTCGGCGCCTACTCTTCGTCATTACCAAGTCAAACTGGGGTGGCGCGCAGCGGTATGTCTACGACCTTGCGACCGCCCTGCCGAAAGACGAATTTGAGGTGCAGGTAGCCTTCGGGCAGCCCGGACGACTCGCTGAGGAACTCAAACATGCGGGTATTCGCACCTACCCGATAACCGCTCTGCAGCGCGACGTATCTATCATTGCCGACCTCAAAAGCTTCTTTGAACTCTGGCGGCTCTTCCGCACGGAACGACCCGACATCGTACACCTCAACTCTTCGAAAGCTGCAGGGTTGGGAGCCCTCGCCGCTCGCATCGCTCGCGTGCCGCGTATTATCTTTACCGCCCACGGCTGGCCTTTTGAAGAAAAGCGCAATCCCGTGAGCCGCATCTGCATCTATCTTCTCTCTTGGGTGACTGCCCTCTTGTCTCACACGGTCATTGTTGTCTCAGACTATGACCTCCGCATCGGACAGAAGATGCTCGGAGTCGGACACAAAATGGTACGTATTTATAATGGCATTGCTGTCCACGCCCCGCTTGCCTCGGGAGAAAAAATTCGAGCAGCTTTTCCTCCTGGAGTACGCATCACCGGAACGATTGGTGAGCTCACCCGCAATAAAAATCAGATTGCTCTCGTCGAGCAAGCCAAAGATGACCCCAGTCTCTACGTCGCCATCGTCGGCGAAGGCGAGGAACGCGCGCGACTTGAAGCAAAGATTAAAGAATACGGTCTCGAGGGGCGAGTGAAGCTTTTCGGATTCCTCACCGCGCCTGAAGTACTGAAAGGGTTCGATGTCTTCGCGCTCCCCTCTCTGAAAGAAGGATTGCCTTATGTTCTCCTTGAGGCGAAAGCTGCCGGTATTCCTATTGTTGCCAATCGTGTCGGCGGTGTGGGCGAAATACTCGACGCAAAAGACATGAGCGAATTTTCGCTCGAACACATGATTGAACAGACCACTACGCTGTATCGTTAGCCACCCAGATATTCGTTCGCACCCGTATCACGAACAGCACCTCGACTGAAATGTGCGAGCGATGTGACGACCCCAAGTAACCCAAACTCAAGCACTAAGTGCGAACCGCCCGAACTCATAAAAGGAATCGTCTGGCCTGTCACCGGGAGAAGGCCGAGACTAATACCGGCATGAATCGCCACGTGTGACGCAAAAAGGATAAGGACCCCGAGCGTGAAGAAAGCGTCGAAATTGGTTGCCGACTCACGCGCAATCTGTGCCAGCCGTAGGAAAAGCAGCGCATAGACCGAAAGTAAGAGCACCACCCCAACAAACCCCCACTCCTCCGCAAACGCGGCGAAGATGAAGTCGGTTTGATATTCGGGAAGGAAACGAAGTTTACTCTGTGTGCCATAGCCGATACCCTTTCCGAACAATTCTCCACTCCCCACAGCTATTTTCGCTTGGTAGGCGTTATAGCTTGAACCATGAATATCACTTGCCGGATTTAAAAACGAAATGATGCGTGTTCGCTGATACGATTTCAACCCACCAAACCAGAGGATAGACGCTGCGACAATACCCAGAAGACCGAGGATCGCGAGATGCTTCTTTGAAATACCTGACACGAGCATGATGCCGAGCCACAATGAAAAAAAGATAATGGTATTCCCCATATCTGGCTCCACGAGAATAAGGAGCGCCAGCAGAAACGTATACGCACCGGAAACAAGAATGTGCCGGAAATCGCTGATCTCGACATACCGCCTGGACAGATATTTCGCCAAAATCACAATGACGGCGAACTTCGCGAAGTCAGCCGGCTGGAATGAAATGGGACCGAGCGAGAACCAGGCACGCGCTCCCATGACCGGATGAGAGACGACAAGCACAAGCGCAAGGAGGACAAACGCAATGCCATAGAGCACCATCACTACTGATGTGCGACGGAGAAACCGTACGTCGATTCTCGATAAGACAAAGTACACTCCGAGAGACAGGGCGAGCCAGAACATCTGCTTCGGCGCAAGCGACGCCCCTTTTCCAAAAGTACTCATCGTGAGCATACCGATGAGCGACAGCGCGATCGCCGGGAACAGAAGAGTCCAGTCTCCGTAGGCATTCGACCGCACCTTGGCACTTGGCGATACTGCGTCTGAGAGTTTTGAAAACAGAGTCACGGTAGCGGCACAACAGGGACAACTTCGATCGTTCCTGGGCTCCCCGCAAAAGGAGTGTTCCAGGTGAATGTTGCCGTCGCCTGCCCCTGTGCGGTGATTGTTGGAACGATAGTCTCTGACGCGGCAATCACTTGTCCCTGCGTGTCGTGTACGATCACAATGACCGGCACTGACGAAAGTGTCGTCACGCTTGCGTTCGCAAGTATCGCATCCACGCGAGGAGTCGAGGACGCTCCGTCGAGCGTCGTATTCGTGACCACCGGCACCACTCGAGAATCAGTGCTGAGCGTAAACCATCGCGGCGCAGACGGAGCAATAGTGAGGAACGCTGTTGTCGCCTGCTGGTTACCACTCGAGATGTTCGGGACAAATACCGGGACGGTAGAAAATGGTGGAAGATCGACAGTGCCCGTCACCTCTTTCACTAAAATCTGATGTGCTCCATAGAGGGTGATAGTATACGGCACTTGTTTTGCAGCGGCCGTCATATTGGTATTCTGCACCGACGCAATCACATCGACACGACCATTCCCTTGCGAAAGAGTCTTGGTGAAGAGCACAACGGGCGCATGCAGCTGGTCTGTACAGAGGTACGCACACGGTCCGCCACAATCAATGCCAGCTTCGCCCTGATTCTGGACCCCATCACTACACGACGGTGCTTTGTACACGACGACAAACGCAAGCGCAGCGAGTATGCCTGCACTCACGATGCCCACAATGGAGAAAATAATAAACCGCCGCCGCGATGCCCAACTCATAACGACAGTATAGCAAAACCGGCACCAACAAGCCGCTCGACAAGGACATCCTGCCTGTCCTATTTTGATATATACTGATCTAGTACTTATACATCTTTGAATGCATCTTCTTCTATGGACAAAATCCCTTTGACAGCATCTTCTACGGACAAGCTCCCCGAAGAGGCCTACATACAGGCGGTAACCATTCCCTTCATCTCCCACTGGTCAAAAATACGCTGTGGGTCCTACACTGCTGAATGGGTGGCTCGAGTCATTGGCGTGAAGCCAAAACCAGTTCCCGTAAACAGCATTCTCCGTGGTCCAGTATGGTTTGACGTCTTCCGGCCTGTCCTGCCCTACGATATGGGGAAGCTCCTACGCTTTAAGGGGATGAAGAGCCTCCAGGTTCGCTTGAGTGAATTTTCAAACCGAGAAAAAATAAGATGGATTAAGAATCAAATCGTCTCCACCAATAGACCTCCGATCCTTCTCATCCGCACAAAAGTACTCCACTGGATTGCAGTTGCCGGATATGATGACAAAAAAGAGCTGTTTTATGTGTATGACTCGCGATTCGGCAAAAACTCCCTTGATAGTAAGATGCCGATTGGAAACTTTACATTCTCCTACGACGACCTTCTATCCCGATGGAATGGCCGCTGGAACCTTCGCTTCATTGCGCTCGTGATTACCGATATTGATACCGAGTAACCTTACGAATTACGGTTTCGCGGCAAGCACGTTATAGCAATTACCCGAGACGCTCTCGTCCAGAATCGTAAATCCACTCGCAACAAGTCTCGCTCTGACATCCTCTCGTTCGTACGGGGTGGCGAGAATGCCTTTTTTGATTCCCCAACGATTGATGGCTCCTGCAATTTGCTTGAAGGGAAAGATGCCCTGCGGATAGAGAAGTACATTTGCCGCAAACCTTCCTTGCGGCTTCAAAACTCGAAAAGTCTCCCGAAACGCTGCATCGACATCAGAGATGCAGTGAACTGAATTAGCAATGTTTACCGTATCAAATGAATTGTCTGCAAAAGTAAGGTGCATAGCATCACCAACTTCAAGAGTGACGTGAGGATTGTTTCTGAAAAACTTTCTCCCTCCGGCAAGCATCGAGGGAACATAATCGATTGCAATAACCTCCCCTTCTGTTTTTTTTCTAAATTTTCTCCACTTTAAGGTGAGGTACAGCAGCGTACCGGTACCGACCGCCACATCAAGGTGGCGCTTCCCTATATTCTTTCCAAAGAAAGCGATCTGGGACCACAGTGTACTCTGGTACGCAAACGTGAGTATGAGAAACCCTCGAATATCGTATAGCACAGGAGGTATGGAATAGGCTTCCAGCAACTTCGCATCTACCGTACTTTCGTGGTTCTTTAGACTTGCTGATATTGAGCTCATACGCTGCGTGACTTCTTCAGTATACCTCACACAACTGGTCGCTCGACGCCCAAAGGAGGTGGTACTATGTCAGATATGGACAATACAACTAATTATTATAAAGAGGCGTTTTCGAGAAATATCGGCATTTTATCCGAAACCCAACAGGAAAAATTGCATGCTAGTACGGTGGCCATAGCAGGCCTTGGCGGAGCGGGTGGCGTCTACGCAACGACATTCGCGCGTCTCGGCTTCGGGAAATTCCACATTTCTGATCTTGATGTTTTTGAAACAGTGAATATGAACCGACAGCAAGCTGCCTCGGTAGATGTCTTAGGACAACCGAAAGTAGAGGTGGTAAAGAAACTTGTTCTTTCGATTAACCCTGGCGCGGAGGTGACGACCTTCCCAGAAGGAATCAATCCCGAAAACATCGACGAATTTTTACAGGGTGTCGACATTGTCCTCGACGGTATTGATTTCTTCAATATCACTGCCCGAAGACTCCTTTTTCGAAAAGCGCGGGAACATGGTCTCTATGTTCTTACTGCCGGACCTGTCGGATACGGATCATCTATGCTTGTCTTCGATCCGCAGGGAATGAGTTTTGATAGCTACTTCGATATGCGCGATGGCTTATCTGAAGACGAGCAGCTGATTCGCTTTGGTCTTGGTCTTACTCCGACACTTATGCAACGAACATACTTCAATCCTGACGCAGTGAAGTGGAATACCCGAAAAGCTCCTTCTCTGGTAACCGGCACCCTGCTGTGCGCGAATCTTGTCTCAACCGAGGCTCTCAAGATTCTCTTCGGAGAAAAAGTACACCCGGCCCCGGCTTCTATTCATTTTGATCCACGATTGCGAAAAATGAAAAAGAGTTTCGTGCCTTTCGGCAACAAAAACCCTATCCAACAAGTGAAGCGGGTTGTTATGACCGCTATTTTAAAATCACGAGGAAGCCTCTAGAGATCGCGGTCACGTCTCGCAGCACAGTCGCATACAGCCCTACTCATTGGTGAGAATTCTCAAGCATGTGGAGAATTCTTTTGGTTGCTTCTGCAGACTCAATCGCCTTAATCTCAAACGTCTGATGCCCTCCTTGTATCTCTTCGAAAGAAGCGACCTGGAGTTCGTTCGCCCGTTTTGCCACCTTTTCA
>JAKAIP010000195.1 GCA_021825025.1 bacterium | reverse complement strand
CGATCTGTGTTCGAGCCTCACATACGTGATATAGGCTGCCCACACCTTATTCGGAAGCCAAATCGCCTTGTCGTGCACCACATAGGGGTATTTCTTCGCCCCTTTCTTCGGTTTCGACGGGTTCTTTTTTGCGTGCCGCTTCTTCTTTGTCGTGCTCTTTCCCTTCTTTTTCAAAGAGCGCCGCAGCATGCTCTTGAAGCTGCTTTTTCCACAGCGATACGAGGTTTGGATGCACCTGATAGCGCATCGCAATCTCCTGAATCGTCTTTTCTCCCTTGACAGCTTCCAAGGCTATCTTGGCCTTAAATTCATTGTCGTACCGTGTACGCAGAGCGAATCCTATGTCTCCTTGTGCTTCTTTCGCAAGAAGGGGTTCGGATCCACTTTATTTCGCCTCATACGTGGCTCCGTTTTCGGGGTTCAACATACTCTTAATCTTACTCTGGAAATGTCTCAGCGTTCAGTTTTGTGATACGCTCATCATACTCCGATTTTGAGTAGCTCAGAGAAATACTCAATTTGACTGTATCGAGCTTCCCATCGAGATATGATTTCTGAACCGTCTTGTACCCCGGCTTTAAGACGAATTTTCCATAGAGCGGATGTGTTGCTGGAATTGCGTTCACGTTAATGCAGGGAATGTATTGGCTATTGCAGTAGTAATAACCAGCTTGGTAGTAATGCTCAAACCATATGCTCTTCACAGTGCCCGGAATTGTTTCTTCGCCATCATCTTTATTGCCGTCACCATCGGTGTCGATCCAAATTGATCCAAAGTCATTTTCTTCAAACCCAATCGTATATCCCGGTATATCCTGGAAACGATACAGAGGAATCAACGAACCACTCATCTCATCTCCATCCTGATATTCGCCCAGTTCGTTGGTATATTCGCTTCCTTCAAGGCTGTCATCGCTGAGCTTATATCCGGAAAGCATCGTGCCGTTCGCATCTTTGTAACCATAAAAACAGGCATATGGATCATCTATCATACCAAAATAAAACGAACCGTCGGCATTCTTCTTTGAAATCGTGTATACAAGTCCTCCTCCATCTATGCCACCACCTTCAAAGAATGCCACGAATTGCGAGGAGATCTCGCTGTAGTCAGAAATGAAGTTGACAGTCTGCGTGCCTACTATTATATGAATTCCGATATGAATCAAGCATTTGCTTTCATCTGCAGCCTCGGGTTCTATTTCGATCTTCGTCTCGATACGATAACCCAATGAAGGGCTGTTGAAAGATGTTTTTATAATGCTTTTCGAATCGCTTGTCGTCCAAATAGCCTTTTGCGTATACGCCGCAGGGAACCATTCATTATAGAATTCCGAGGCATTGGTTATATCGAGCACCGTATCCTTGGGGGCGTCGCCGAGGCTTTTCAACCCTGCCAGCGCCTCCCCATAGAATATCGCAGCCCATGCATGGAATCCTCCATTGGCCATGTAATTGCTGAGCATGAATCCTGATGGAATCAAAGGAGAAGGATCTGTGTAGACATTGCGGGATCCAGACGCTCTATTCCCTGCGGCAACATTCATGAGATCCGCAGGCGCTGGAACATGCGCAATGGCTTTGGACAGCGTCGAGAGGTCAACTGGCGCACTGCTTTCTGTTGAAGTCGTAGAAGACGGCGTTGGCTTCGTTCCCATGAGCAAGTCACAAGAAGAAAACAAAATCGCAATTGTCATGATTGCAAGGCATACCAATAGCATTGGATAGGTTTTTTTCACAATTTTGCCCCTTTTCTTGATATTTTAAAGATTTTTCTCAATATCCTTTATTTCGAAATTTGCATTGATTCTAAATCTCTTCGGTACTCCCGTCAATGAAAAAATTGCTTTTAGCAGCTATTTTGCCCTAGATCATATCTGAGCGCTGTACTTGTAAAGAGCAAAATGAAGGAAGCTTTTGCTTTTTCTCTCCTCTGTGCAAATTTACCTTTAGAAAAAGTTGAAAAAGCCACCCATGCCAAGCTCACGCTGTTTCGTGGCAGTCATATCTTCGCCGTCTCTGCGACATGATGATGTCCAGAAAGGATTTCGCAATCACTTACACGGATCTTTAAATCCATGACCCCCACGCGCTTATCCTTTCTTGGACGAAACAACCGTGTTCACTCTCGCGTGCTGTGGTTCTTTGTAGGGACTCTTAGTGGTGAGCACCCAGTAGGCTGCTTCCGCCACATGCCGGGCCACCGCGCCGATCGCGATCCCATGCCCCTTGGTCGCCCGAATCCGCGCATACAGCTGTGCCACATGCCGTGCTTTCAAGCATGTGTGGCGCAGAGCGATGCAGTTTGCGGCTTCAACAAATGCCCACTGCAGGTAATGATTCACATCTGCCGGCGCATGCCCATAACGCACTTTCCCTCCTGAGGCATGCACGGAAGGAGTCGTCCCTGCGTAAGATGCCAGATTCCGGGCACTGGCAAAGCGGCGGATGTCTCCGATTTCTTGCGCGATTTATCCCATCGTGCTGCGCCAAAAGCTGCATCACGGATTCTCTCGTATGGACAGGTAGCAAGGAACATGCGCGTTGTAGCACCGCGCGTCCTTTGACATTAAAGGCATCGCTGGTTGTCTCATCGAACGAGATACCATATTTGCTGAAGCAGGAGAGGATGCGGTTTTTCAATCGGGTGACCTGTTGTTTGAAAACCATGCGGGTACGGAACAGCTCCC
>JAKAIP010000194.1 GCA_021825025.1 bacterium | reverse complement strand
CTCAAGCGAGAAACTAGCGGCTATTCTTCTGAATCAAATCCACGGATATCGTTCAGCACTTCCTGAATCATTACGCCATCCATTGTGTCGGTGTCGATTCGTGCCTGGATATCTTCGATGATGAATTGCTTTGCTACTTCGCGGGCCTCTGTTGCGGTGATCTCTTGTGCGCTGGCACTGAATGTATCGCTTTCGTATTCGCGAATCTCGCTCACCAACTCTTTATATTTCTCTGTGATTTTATCCATACTGTTGATTGTTGGTTTTATAATGTTTCGACGCATTGCTTTCCTTCCCAGGTCATAACACCGGATAGCGGTGCACAGCCCGCGTCGAGCCATGTCATGTACCCGATACCAAGGCCGAGGATTACTGCGAACGTGATTAAATACTTCATGATTTCTATACTTGCTTGATAATGTCCGACTGCTCATATATTACACTGTGTAAAGAATATACACAATAGCTTTACACTGTGTATAACTAATAGGCAATAATAATACCGCTCTGTCAAGCGGTTATCGAAGGGACACCCCCTTCCTCGAAGTGTGGCTCTGTCTATTTTTCTGCGCGCTCCGCGCGCCATTGATTGCTATGCCTTGGCATTCCTTTTTGAGTTGATTCCATCCAGTTTTCTATTGCCTTTCAGGGTAGTGGTAGCTGCTTTGTAGTGGAGCTTCTGGGAGGGGGAGTTAGCTCCCCCACAAAAAACCAAAATTTCAAAGGACCCTTATAAAATTCTATCAGATCTCATAGAAATCTCAATGAATATTTATGAAAGTCTGTGGAAAATTATATGAGATTTGACTTTATTATAAAATATATGTGCTACAATTTTGAATATGCGCACGCTCTCTACGAACACCCTTGCAACACATCCCTCATTTCCAAAAATTGTGGAGGCATACAACACACGATTGAAGGAAAAAGGGAAGGTGAATGCAAAAAAGTTTTATGAGGAAGTGATTCTCGCAGAGATTCCTACGTACAATTTGCAATCGTGGTATTACTTCTTGAAAAGAGTCTCGACCACGGATGGGATAGGAGATGTTTCGGTACATTCCCCCGGCACAGTAAACGTCGAGCCCGCAAGCGCCGAGGTCGCAGTAGATAATCTCCGCACCACACTCCTCTCAAACAGTGAAGCAACACAGCGCGCGATACAAGCCGCGCTCAATATTTCATCAGACGCGCTGCAGCAGATCCTCGAGCATCCAGAATTATTGTCGATGAAAGAGCGTGCGGAATTGTTTGTAAAGATCATGAAGGCGCAAGACTCACGCGTGAAAGCGATCGGCGGAATGCGTGCTGACAACCGCGAGCAGGAGCGGTTCGATCGTATGTCCGATTCTGCGGCATTTGCCGGATAATTTGTATGGCAGGAAAAGGACGACCAACAAAAACAGAAAAGGAATCGATCGACGATATCTATAAGTCATTGACTGCCGAACAAAAGGAATTCATTGATAAGGTGCGCACCGGTAAAAAGGATCCAGTTGCGTTTGCGTACGACCTTCTCGGGGTGGAGTTGCACGACAAGCAAAAGGTGTGGTTGTGGGTGACGACAAAGACGCAGCTCGATCGCGCATGCGCGCTTGGTATTCAAATGAAACTATGGGACGAAACGGCATTCAAAGAAATTCTACGGAGCAATCCCGACATGATGAAGAATATCTTGGTGCCGTCAAATCGATGGGGAAAGACACTGGTTACATCGATTAAGCATCTCTGGTTCAATTTCTATAAGGTCGGCGTTACCGGCGATGTGGAGCATATCAAAGCGACGCGCTGCGGAACACTCAATCTCTCGCCACACAGCAACCAGTGTCAAGCAGCATACGAGTATATTCTGGATATCTTGTTTGGAAAATTCACGTACTCCGTGATGGAACCGAATCCTGATTTTACTCCCGGTTCGATGCTCCCGGAGAAGATCCGTGTATCGAAAGTGAATAAATGTTTGATTGGAGATTTTTATATCAGCGACAATCGCCAATGGCGGCAGATCAACTTTAAGAATGGGACATCATTTCGTGCGATTCCGACCGGCGAGGATCAGGCATCGAGTCTCGCGGGTATGCGCTTTTTATATATTTCGTACGACGAATGTGCGCAGTCGCTTCACCTTAAGGCAGAATTGCCTGCAAAGATCATGTCGCGCTTGATCGACTTTGGCGGATCGATGGATTTGATTTCGACGCCAGAGGTGGATAAGCCCTCTCACCAGTATTTCTATCATCTCGCGAAGCTCGGGCTGAAAGGCGAGGACGGGTGGTTCACATTGATCGGGAATCTGATGGATAACACGTTCCTGGGCGAAGCGGAGCGCGACGCGGTAGCGAATGCAATTCGCATGACGGATCCGGCGAAGTATCGGCAAGTGGTGTACGGAGAATTCGTAACGACCGGAAAGAAGATGTTCGATTCATTATGGATTGAGCGATTGTGGGATGAAGAAGGCCCGCGCTTTCCGGTGCTTGATCGGCAGTATATCTTGTGGGCCGATTGGGGATTTGCCGACACCGGAGATCCGACAGTGTTTTATGTGCTCGATTTTACACCGGTCCGGGTACCGGATGGGAAGGGCGGGACATTCGAAGCGAAGAATCGATATCGTGTGGTGTATCGCGAAGCGATCCGCGGAGGATCGCCGTTTACGGTACTCGCGCGATTCCGCATGTTGCAGCGCGAATGG
>JAKAIP010000193.1 GCA_021825025.1 bacterium | reverse complement strand
CATAATGCCGATGTGGATCGTATTAATGCTGAAGAATTGGCGAAACTGCCGGGCGCCGTGCAGAAATTCCGTATGAGTTCGAAAGGGAAAGATTCTTTAGTGGATGGCCTGAAGCGAGGCTGTCTTTCTCCGGAGATTCTTGAGCTTAAGGAAGGGGCGGCAGTGATGTTCACGAAGAATTCTCCGCAGGGGAAATTCGTGAACGGGACACTTGGTACGGTCGTCGGATTTGATACGGACGGTTCGCCGATAGTGGAAACAAAAGAAGGTCTTCGTATCGGGACGGAGCCTATGGAATGGCAGCTAGAAGAACAAGGGAAAGTGAAGGCAAGTATCTCGCAGTTGCCACTGCGACTCGCCTACGCGATGACAGTGCACAAGAGTCAGGGGATGAGTATGGATGCGGCCATCATCGATCTCTCGAAGGCATTTGAGTACGGACAGGGGTATGTCGCGCTCTCGCGGGTGCGGCGCTTGAGCGGCGTGTATCTTCTCGGATTGAATCAACGCGCACTAGAAGTCCATCCTGAGATTCTTGAAAAAGATAAAGATTTCCGTGCGGCATCTGAAGCGGCGCGAGATACGTTTGCCGAGATGTCTCCATCTGAAGTTCTTCTGCTCCAGAAGAAGTGCATAAAAGCGATGGGCGGTGCATGGATGGAGGATGTGCCGACAGCACTATCCTCGAGTATTCCGCATGCCGGACTTCCTGGTCGTCTTGCGGAGACCCTCCAAGCAGTACGGGAAGGAAAATCGCTTCCCGGAGTTGCAAAGGAACGTGGCCTCACTGCAGCAACAATTGTGAAGCATCTTGAAGAGTTGTCCGAGCTTGGGAAGCTTTCCCGAATCGATTTTGCGCACCTCGTACCCATTGCTGTCATCGATGAAGTACATGAAGCATTGGCGGCCGAGACGAGCGAGAAACTCGCGCCGGTATTCCACGCGCTCCGCGGTCGGCATTCTTTTGAGACGATTCGTCTCGTGCGGCTTATGCGAGGGGAGTAGGGTTCGACTGTACCACGCTCTGTATCACGCTGAGTGTCTCGGCAGGCCCGCTCACTTGGTGCGTAGGGATGCCGGTCTCTTTCACAATCTCATCATTTCCTCCAGGGAACAGGGCGTCACCGACATACTGCATCTCATCTATGGGTATGGCGACGATGTCAGAGAAACGCCGCACGCCGTACGCTTTCGTGATACCGACGCGGGTAATATCGATGGAGCTTGTGGCATTTGCACGAATTGAAAAATCAGGAAGCTCTTGCATCAGAAGCTCTTGAGCGGGAAGGCGTTTTGTCCGGTCCGGATCCCAGACTTTCTTCGCTGCAATAGGGGCTTCTTGGCCCAGTGCTGACCAGGTGATTTGGGAACCACGGTCCTCAATTTGCTCACCCCACACCTGCGGAGGCGGCGTGTCGAGACCGGTTGCATGGAGTACTTTTGCGAGTGCTTCGAGTACGCGCTGCTTCTCTTCAGGAGTAAACGGATTGTTGTAGAGGAATTCCCACGTGCCGTCTTTCCAGGTGTAGCACTGGGCGGCACTCGTTGGGAAGAGGTACAGGTTCGTAAGATCTGCGCCTTCGGGAAGGCCACTGAGAAATTGTTTCTGGAATTGCTCATAGGAGCCGCCCGACATAATAGCAACGGGCATTTTCTTCAAAAGTGCTACCAGCACAGCACCCATTTCTGGTGCAAGCGCCGACTTGCTCTCGGTAAGAGTACCGTCGATGTCGAAGATCATTGCGCGAGGAGCGGACATAGATTACGAAAGAGCAGTAATGATGTGCTTCAGAGATGCAGTAGCGACACCGAGTACGCGGTCAGCCGCACCGTAGTACAAGTAGAGCGTATCCTCGCGCACGATAGCACCGCAGGAGAAGACGACGTTCGGTACGTCCCCTTTCTCTTCATAGAGTTCAATCGGCTCGAGAAGCGGATCAGCGGTGCGGGCAAGTACGGTGGTACCCGCCGCATCAAGCACTGCCGCGCCGAGTCGGTACGTCTTATTGTGGGAGATACCGTGGTAGATCATAAGCCAAGTATTTCCGACTTTAATAGGGGGTGCAGCAATACCGACCTTTTCGCTGTCCCACATACCGCGTCGTGGTCCGAAAATTTCGATGCAGCGACTGGCTCGCTTCCCGGTGGTGATGTCTGGCAATAAGTCAGCGCAGATTTGGTTATTGATGCGGTGGTAGAGGAGGTAGTCGTTATCGATGCGCTCTGGGAGAAGGGCGAGATCTTTATCATCGATACCCGGAGGGGTGAGGATAAATGGCATCGTCCAACGCTCCCATCGCCGCGCGAGAAAATCTTCAACACTGATCGAGGATACTGCTCCCGCAGGTGCGTGCACGCCGTCGTACGCGGTATACGTCATATGGAGTGTATCGCCGATGCGTACGATACGAGGGTCCTCGCAACCGGAGTTGCCTGTCGGGGAGCTTCGTTTCATTTCAAACTCAGCTCGGGGCACGTAGATGGGTGCCGAGAGTCGTTCGTCGATAGTGACCCCGTCGTGAGAGAGTGCGAGACCGACCGTCGACGTGTTGGCTGCGTCGACCGCACGATAGAGGATGTAGGCTATGCCATTGATGTCGATAGCTGCGGCATTAATCACGTCTTTTGCCTCGAATCCGTCACCCTGAGGTGAGAGAATTGGATTTTGCGGCGCGCGGGTAAAGGTGCGTCCCGGGCGGGCA
>JAKAIP010000192.1 GCA_021825025.1 bacterium | reverse complement strand
AGCTCCACAATATTCCCCGCCTGCGCGGCGCGCTCTTTCTCTAAAACAGCAATGCGAAATGACGGATCATTAGTCCGGCCAGTGCGCTGAAATCGAATCATCAACATGAGAAGGACTATAGCAGAAGGCGGATAATATTGCTAGAGTACAGGAAATGCCCGAGACAACCCTGTACGAAGGACCCATCACGATGACACGAAAAGGCTTCGGCTTTTTCTCTATCGGAGAGGGTACTGAAGATCTCATTATTCCTCCCGAGTGGAGCAACCATGCGCTCTCCGGCGACCTCGTAAAAGTCGCCCCGATGGGTACCTATCGCGACCCCGGGGGGACTATGCCGCCGCGCGCAGCTGGCAAGGTAGTGGAGATAGTCGCTCGAGCCCGAGAGACGTTTGTGGGAACGCTCATTGAGGAACAAGGGCTCACCCTGCTTGAGCCAGATTTCAAAAAAATGTATGTGCCTATTGTTATTAAAGATCGAGGCACTGCCGAGCTCGGCTACAAAGCGGTCGTTCGTCTTGTAAGCTGGGATGCCGATAAAGACTATCCTCTTGGCGTCATCGAAGAAGTCATTGGTCCCTCTGGCGTACACGAGACCGAGATGCGCGCCCTCGCTCTTGGACAAGGATTCTCTCCCATCTTCCCTCCTGGAGTCGTTGCGGAAGCCACCCACCTTGAAGAGCACGGGCGCACGCTGCTCGCTGAGGAAGTTGCCCGCGCAGGCGGTACAGGTCCCCGCAGAGACTTCCGACAAGCACCTACCTGTACCATTGACCCGTTCGACGCAAAAGATTTCGACGATGCGCTCTCCGTACGAAAGCTCGACAACGGGCTCATTGAAGTCGGCGTGCACATCGCTGACGTCTCCTTCTTCGTGCGACCCGGGAGTGCTCTTGATACCGAGGCGCGCGAACGCGCAACATCGGTGTACCTTGTCGATCGCACCATTCCCATGCTTCCCGAAATTCTCTCGACTGACCTCTGCTCGCTCAACCCGAATCAAGATCGCCTTGCCGTCTCCGCGGTGTTCACCCTCGACAGCGAGGCAACCATTATCGAAGAATGGTTTGGTGAGACGGTCATCCACTCAAATAAACGATTCACGTACGAAAACGCTCAGGAGGTGCTTGATGCGGGTACTGGCGATATGCATGAAGAATTGGCAACGCTCCTGTCTCTTTCGAAGAAAATACGCGGACGCCGCGCCGCAAAGGGGGCAATTGAATTCGATACGGCTGAGGTTAAAGTCGAACTGGATGCAGCTGGCAAACCAATAGCGATTCGCCTCAAAGAACGGAAAGATACCAATCTTCTTATCGAGGACTTTATGCTGCTCGCAAACGAAGCGGTAGCAAAGCATCTCTCGAAGCTCACTAAAAACGGCGGACCACACCTCTCGTCGCTCTATCGCGTCCACGACATCCCTGACACTGATCGCATTGAGAATCTTGCGAACCTCCTACGGGTCATGGGCTACCATTTGCAAACCTCGGGCGCGGGGACGGTCACCGGCACCGAGCTCAACAAACTTCTTGAAGAAGTGAAAGGCAAACCTGAAGAGTACCTTGTGAAGACAGCGGCGCTCCGCTCGATGAGTAAAGCCGTCTACACCACCCACAACATTGGCCACTTCGGACTCGCATTTGATTTCTATACCCATTTCACCTCACCGATTCGCCGCTACCCCGACCTTATCATTCATCGCCTGGTGAAGTCCCATGCCGGAGGCGATCCGATTACCCCCGAAGAAATGCAGGCTTTTGATGCGCTTGCGGTCCACGCGTCAGAGCGCGAGGTGGCTGCCGCTTCTGCTGAGCGCGACTCGATTAAGATGAAGCAGGTTGAATTCCTCGCGGATAAAATTGGGCACGAATTTGACGCAGTTATTTCTGGCGTCACTGAACGCGGACTCTACGTCGAGGATCAAGTCACGCATGCCGACGGTATGATCCGTGTCAAAGATATCGGTGACGATTACTTCGAGTATGACGAGAAGCATTATCAGCTTCTCGGCCGTCGCACCAAGAAGAGTTACCGCCTCGGCGATCCGATCAAAGTGAGACTTACTGCAGCGCGGGTGATGGAGAAAGAGCTCGATTTCGTCCCGGTCGTATAGCTCACATAAAAAACAACACGGCAAGGGACTTCCTTGCCGTGTGTACGATGTGCGGTACGTACCCCTCTCAAGGTATCGGACTTATATCGTCTTCCGCGACACCGCCACCGAAGAGCGTGGGGTTGATGCGCCGCAGCTCATCCTTCGCGATATAAAAGAACTGTCCGTGATACACCCACTTTTTCCTTGTCTCGTTTGGGAGGGTCTCCCACGCAAGTCGATTGATGAGCAAATAGAGAGGTCTCGATCGCGATGTCACGGGACGAACTCTGACGAACTGCCCCAGATCGAACTTCGGATTCGTACACGGATTGAAAAATCGAAAGAGCGCCATACTGACCACCACAGGATGTTACAGTGCCGGCACTATAACACCTGAGTTTTTACTTTGCCACCGCGACTGCTTCGTCAAAACGCACCGAGAGGAGCTTCGAGATGCCGTCATGCCCCATCGTCACACCGTAGAGAACACCGGCACGACTCATCGTCTCGCGATTGTGCGTGATCACAATCAGCTGCGATTTCTTCGCGAGGTTTTCGATCATATCGCCATAACGACGACTGTTCGCTTCGTCCAGTGCCGCGTCA
>JAKAIP010000191.1 GCA_021825025.1 bacterium | reverse complement strand
TGAAGTCGCGCATCTTTTTGCCGCCTATCAAGCGGCACTCGAGCGCGAATCGCTCTATGACTATGAAGATCTTATTGCTGAGGCAGTTCGTGGACTTGAAACAGACGAAGGATTTCGAGCGCAAGTAGGCGAGCGCTCGCAGTTCGTGCTTGCTGACGAACATCAAGATGCGAATCCAGCGCAGAATCGTCTTCTCGAGCTCATTACCGATTTCGACGGTTCACCGAATCTGTTTATTGTCGGGGATGAGAAGCAGGCTATCTATCGTTTCCAGGGAGCATCACTTGCCTCATTCTTTTACTTCAAAGAACGGTATCCAGATACGAAGTTCATTTCGCTTGAGGAAAATTATCGTTCGACGGCAAAGGTGCTTGCGGCAGCACACGATGCTATCGCTCCGGCGCCGGTCCCAGATCCGTCATTACGTCCACAGCTTGTTGCGGTGCGCGGTGAAGGCGGGGTTCTTGAAGAGGTCGTGTGCGACACTCCACAGCAAGAGCGAGAGGCGATTCGCGCCCATATCGAAAAACTGCATACTGAAGGAGTACCGTATGAGGACATTGCACTTCTGACGAAGAAGAATGCTGATGTGATTGCGCTCGCCCAGTATCTGCGCCACGTCGGTATTCCAGAGGATCACGTCAGTGCGGAGCTAAGCGCTCTGGTGCACCCCGCAGTGCGTCTTTTCATAGCGCTTGTGGAGGCACTCACTGATCTGTCGCAAGATGCACCGCTTGCACGCGCACTTTTCCTGCCGGGATTGCCGCTTTCACTTGCGGCGCGGATGCAGCTGCTGGCGATTCCTCGTGGAGAAAAATCACTGGCAGAAGTTCTCGCTGCACAATCTGGCGAGATGCAAGAGTGGATGAAAAAGATGCGGCGACTTTCCGAAGAGAGCCACGCGACTCCGGTGGTTGCATGGCTTGCCCAGTTGGCAAGCGAAAGCGGCTTTGTCGCCGGGCTCCTCTCTCTTGCGGAGAGTGAAGAAGCCTATGAAGCGTATCAAGGCTTTATGGAGGAAGCGGCACTCTTAACAAAAGAGTCTCCCAATGCGACCGCGGCCGATCTGCTTGCCCGGTTGGCGACGATTGAACAGCATGAGCTCAAAGTGAAGCGAGCGCGCACCAAACATGCCGGCGTCCGACTTATGACGGCACATAGCGCGAAAGGGCTTGAGTTCCCACAGGTGATTATCGCGCATGCGACTGACGAGAAGTGGCTTCGCGGGAAATCGTCAGAATTCTCATTGCTTCTTGAAAAAGAAGATGATGAGCACGATGTGCGCCGTCTCTTCTACGTCGCGCTTACGCGCGCGAAAGATGGCGTATTCATCACGCGCGCTGAGGTGACGGAGGACGGTCGGGCACAGACACCTCTACGGTTCCTTGTTGATCTGACAGGACATCTTGTGGTGCGTGAATCGGTAGTGCTACCTCCGGTGGCGGTAGCCTATGAGCCGCGCACTATTCTCGATACGAATTTCTTGAAAGAGCGACTGCTTGCGCGTGGTTTCTCACCGACGGCATTTAATACGTATATGACGTCGCCGTGGCAGTACTATTTCCGGACGTTATTGCAGCTCCCGAGCGCGCCCGAGCTCCCTATGCTGTTTGGCACTGCAGTACATGCCGGGCTGAAGGCGTATGCGGATGCGCTCCGTCGCGGCAATGCGTCGCCTCTCGTGGCGCACGAGGCGTTTGTTGCTGAGCTCCACCAGCTGCCGCTCGTGCCGCTTGATCGGAAAGAGTTTGCGCAGAAAGGCGAGGAAGTGCTTCGGGTGTATCTCGCCCAAGAGGGTGCGGCGCTAACAAAAGTGCATGAGGCTGAGTTTGCGATTACGACCTCGCTCACGGTGCCGGGAGTCGGTGAGATTCCACTCACCGGGAAGCTCGATCGACTGGATCTCTTTGAGGATGGAACCGTGGCGGTGATTGATTATAAAACAGGAAGAGCGCGGAGCGAGAATGATATCAAGGGTCTCACCAAGTCAGGGGATGCAGGATACTATCGGCAACTAGTATTCTATAAACTGCTGCTTGAAAAGGACGGTCGCTATGCGATGCGTGAAGCCGCACTGCATTTTGTCGAGCCTGACGAGAAAGGGAAGTGTACGATTCGCACGTTTGCGATTACGGCCGCCGAGGTTGCAGCGCTTGAGGCAGAGCTTGTTACGGCAGCACAGGCGATTGCTAGCGGGTCAGCATTCCAAGCCGCGTGTGACCCGCAGCAGTGTGAGTTCTGCGATCTTGTGGAACTTCTCCAGGCAGGGCGGCAATAGTTGACTATATATAGTTAATATGGTATGTTCAACCTTAGTTCTTTGAGAGTTTGGATATGAGACGAGTTGTTACGGCCTATCTTTTACAATTGGCCGCCGCAAGGAGGTTACTAGGCCGTAACAACTCGTCTCATGTTGAGACAGTCACTCGCCCTGGGTAAGGGGTACAAAGGAGCACTACTAAATGGATACGATGCGCCGTGCCCAGACCGTTCTGGGCGACGATTTCATCTCTGTCGAAGACATTATGTCGGCGGGGCTCGGGGTGTACACCCTGGCGCAAGTGAAGCAGCTTGCGATGACGATTCCTTCGCGGAAAGTTCTTGAAGAACTGAAGCGCAACGACTACGGCCTCGTCCCGCAGCCGACCTCGAAGGATTTCTTGAAGCTCATTTCGCTCAGGGAGATCGAGCATGTGGCACTCCC
>JAKAIP010000190.1 GCA_021825025.1 bacterium | reverse complement strand
GATAGGAGAGGATGCGATGGAATCGTTCAGACATGCAGATGGTAATTAGTTAGAGTATCTAACCATATCACGCTCCTCCCCTCGTCGCAACTACCTTCGTCAAAATAAAAACCGCGCACTGTGTGCGCGGTTTTTATTTTGACGAAATACTAGTTATCGTGCGACGAGGTCGAGGAGGCGGTACTGTCACCAGTGGTCGTTACTGCCGTACCTTCAACGCTTGCTGACGACTCGGAAGAAGTTGAAGATGCTGTGACGCTACCTGTGTCACCATTCTCGCACTCCATCTCCATCTCGCGATCCATCTCCCTGAGCGTTCGCGGACCAACAACGCCAAAACCGGTTGTCGCTGGCGTACCCGTGGCCACAATACCGTGTGAGGACTGCCATCGCTGCACAGCTTCCTCGGTCATCGGACCAAAGTGGCCTGTGACTGAACCCTCAGGGTAAATGCTCTTGTCCTTCCCAAGGAACGCTTGGAGTCGTGACACCTCCGCACCAAAGACACCTGGGCGAAGATCACCGGAGACGACATTGCATCCATTTCCACCCATCAGTGTCCCGGAGATAGTCGGAAGCTGCACCGGAGGCTGGACTGCCGGCGTCGAGGTCGACGTACCCTCAAGCACCGACTGGACGTTTGCCACAACCGCCGGATCAGCGCCGAAAGCTTGGAGCAGATTTGTAATGGCACTGATCTGCGTTGCTGAGAGAGTAGCCGCCTGGGCAACTGGTGCCACGCTAAAAAGTGCTGCGAAGAAGACAGCACCAGTGGCTACAGAAACAGCACGAGAACGGACGAAGTTATACATACAATAAAGTAATACTAAACTTAATAAGTATCTCAGGATACGCGATTGAGTATACCACGCAGCAAGTAGTCACGACGCTCGGTAGGTGAGGTACGGCGTACCTACCGGTATTGACAAAAATACTAGAAAAGCTAGTATTTCGTTATGCATTTGAATTGCGACTATTCACGAATGACGATCGAGATCTCAGGTCTTGGTCTTGCTTGTGCATAGCCGCGATTTTTCTTCTCCACACCCTCTAACAATAAAGATACAAAGAAAAACCTCGGCTCTGCGGAAGCTGAGGTTTTTCTTTATCTTCTTGAGCAGAGCGTGATCTTTGAGAGGAATAGTTGTGGGTACTCATTATCCAACTCGCCATGGCTTGCTGTACTTGTCTCTCGGCGCAATGCAACGGGACTACATCCCCCTCTGCATGTCGGGAGTGAATAACCCAGAAGTGACGCGAGGGGTTGTATTGCAACCACCAGTAACACTCGAAACCGAATTCGCATGGTACGAAAATATCAGCAAGAGAGGTAATCTCATCTTTGCCATCCTTCTTCACCAGAAAGACTCGGCGGGCATCGTAACTGGATACCGCTATATCGGCCATACTGGTCTACACGACCTAACGTGGCCAGGCGGATACTGCGAAAGTGGGAGTCTCATTATCGACCCAACCTGCTTCGGCAAGGGCTACGGTACCGAAGCGAAGCTACTGCTCCTATACGAAGCATTTCGTGTACGCGGATTCCGTAAGGTCTGCTCGCGCGTAAAAGCATTCAATGGGAATAGCTGGGGTCACTTGCTGGCCTGCGGTTTCAAGCAAGTTGGTCGACATAAATCTCACCACTTCGACAACGGAAACTTCGTCGACAGTATTAGCCTCGAGATCTTTCGGGAGGATTGGGAACCAATTTGGGCGAACTACCAAAAAACAAAAAGTCTACCGAGACTTACAGACGAACAACATGCACAACTCGAAAAAGAAACGAGCATCTTCTAATGCTTGCCGCCCCAAGGGGCGGCTTTTATTAAGCAAGCTCCCAGGGAAATTGAAGAGGTCCTATATAAACTTTAGGACCTCCGAATTGATCTGCGGTGATATCAATAACCGTTCCATCGACAAACAGAAACGTATGATTATGTTTTCCATACTTCCCCTGAACTACTTCCCCTCCGAGCTTCTCCTTAAGATAGAGAGATGCGAGGCCGCAATTCCCATTCGGAAATATCTCTCTTGCTTTGGTTACAAACTGTACCGTATCGCCAACATCTTTATACCCCTTATAAAGCTCAACAAGTAATTCCTGATCAATCACACCGGCTTCAAAATCACTCCGAATCTTTTGTGCGACTTCTTGCATAATCAACAGCGTTCAAAGCCCTCCTTTGATAGACAAGGCCCGGGCGAGGATATGCTCGCCAACTTCGCCCCAGTCAAAGTACTGTTTGATGTTTTTTGGGTCGATGAGTTTAATCTCTGTCACACCCTCGCCATCACTGGAGTCAGCGTCTGCAACGAACGGTCCAATCGGTTCGACGATACAGACCGAACGCACCTGCACCGTAAGTCGATGTGGTTCAGAGACTTCTTGATAGCCGATGATGCGCTGTTTGAGCACGCGCATATTTGTTTCTTCGAGCACTTCACGTATAGTTGCCTCTTCAATCGTCTCGCCCGGCTCTACTCCCCCACCCGGCGGTGTCCAATATCCCTTTGCTTCTGAATACACGATGACGAGCTTATCGCCTACAAAACAATACGCATGGACGCCGTGGACTACTCGGTCACCAAGCTCATCAATCGATTCGATGTCTCGATATACCACCGGCACTATCCCCGACAGTCGGCTTTTCAATGTTGATTTTATTTCCATACGTTATTCTTTCGTTCTCAAGTATTCTATA
>JAKAIP010000004.1 GCA_021825025.1 bacterium | reverse complement strand
TCGCCTGCCTTCTTGAGAGTCTCCTGGCTCGCATCCCAGGATTCCTGATTGGCAAGATACCGCTGAAATCCGATACCCTTCGGCCAGATTGATAGAATAGTCGTCACCGACGGATACCAAACCCCCGACTTGGTGGTCGAGGGATACCAATGTTCATCATTTGACGTAATGAATTCGGTTTTGGTTTCCATGTTACATGTTCTTGAACTGCTCTGAGACGGTCGGTCCATTCGCCGCCAGCCATTCTTCGTTCATCACTGGAGACCCATCGCTATTGCGAGGAGCATAGATCTTCACATCTTTCCAATCACCTGACTTGCCTTCCTTCTGTTCGGTGAACGAGATCTTCACAACCTGACCAGGGCGAAGCGAATTCATCTGGCCGTTGAAGATGTCATTACGGCCCCACACCGACCACGTCTCTCCACGGTTAATGATAGTCGGAATATCCGCTGCCACCTTCTTAGTAAGCTTGTGGAACGAACCGCGCTCAGCGTATAGCTCATAAATGCTATTCTCACCGAACTGCGTCTCGACATTGTGACGAGCCTGCACGAACGTACCGAGAATGAAATCGCCCGGCGTTCCCCAATCAACCTGCATCGCTTTCATCTCCGCACTAGCACCGAAATTACCCTCATCGAAAATATCTTCTGTCATGATTTTTTGATCTTCTTAGACCTAATAATATGTGAGACCAACTGCTTACTCTGATTTATAATAATCGCTATCTCAGAAACAGTAAAACCCTGCTCTTGATACAGCTCCAGAATAATTTTATTCCTTACGCCTTTCAAGGCGTCGACCACGACTTTACTTTTCATATGACAAGTATAATTTATTTTTTTACTTTTCGTCAAATGTTATCCACATGTCAAACGCTTTACAAGCTCATTAAAAATATCGGATAATGGTCGGTATGTCTCGAACTGTCTCGTATCCTCTTAATGATGAATGCACCGAATGGATTGAACGCCCTACGCTGCCTGAATTTTCAGCATATGAGGTTGCGGTCATGTTCCCAGGTACGGTCACAGTCTGCACTGAGGTCCTCAAAGAACTGAATCAAAAGATCTCTGAACTGCTGGAACTACGAAGAACGTTACAATCAGTATTTGCTTCCGATGAAAATACTCGATGGGTGTATGATACGTTCTATGTACAGATGCCAATCGATAAGTACGTGAAGCAGATAGAGTTCTTGGAGAAAGTGCGCATGTTTCAACGATCGGGTAAGGCGCTCGGTCACGGCGGTGATCTGAAGATCAGTATCGAGCAAGCGCAGCAAGTTCCGATCGGAGAGTTCCTTAAGTTCAACAGAGCACACAAAGCACCATGCCTATGGCACCAAGAGAAGACCGCATCTCTATATTGGAACAGCAAAACAAATTGGGTGCATTGTTTCGGTTGCGGTGTCAATAAAAATTCCATTCACGTGGTCATGCAATTGAGAGGTGTCAAATTTTTAGAAGCAGTTAAGTGGATATTAAAGAAATGAAAACACCATGGCAAAAACTCTTCCTGAACTGATCGAGGCATACCAGGCGATTTACTACATGGAAGACCCGTCGGTTATTCCATTGCTTTGTTCTGTGGTAATCGCCGCAAAAATGCAGGGAGACCCGGTATGGCTCGCGCTTGTCGGCGGATCGAGCTCGGGCAAGACCGAGCTAATTAATGCCGTATCTGGAGTCGATTACGTAGAACAAATCTCGATGGTGACGCCAAATACATTTCTTTCAGGTGCACGCGTCGTCAAGGGTCAAGAGACCTCTTTGCTTATGAAACTACCACCAGAGTTCGTTTTAGTCTTCAAAGACTTCACTTCAATACTTTCCATGAACAAAGACGACCTCAAAGAGATCATGGCACAGTTCCGTGAACTCTTCGATGGCCGTATGGACAAGAAAACCGGCATGGGGAAAAATTTGACGTGGAAAGGAAAGTGCAGTGTGATAGCTGGTACGACCGAGGAGATCCACGTCAAGGAGCAGCTCTTTTCTACCGCTGGTGTTCGCTTTGTATACTTCACGCTTCCGCTCCAGGATCGTATCAAGACCACTAAACGTGCTGCTCAAATCGCAGAGAAGCTGCCCGTGTACCGCGAACTCATCCAGCGCGAGTTCACCGAATATATCAATACGATGCTTCCACTCGCCCTCAATAAGTCATGGATGCTATCTGAAGAGGTGAGCGACAAGATCATCGCCGTGGCTGATTTCGCGACACGCGCACGATCGCCGGTCGTGCGTGATTATCGTGGGAACATGGAAATGGTGCTCTCGCAAGAGATGCCGATGCGCTTTTCAACGCAGCTTCACAACATCGCCCGCGCCGAGATCGCGCAGAATAATGGTGTACTTTCGCCGACATCTGAAATGAACCTGTACAAGATTGCCTTCGATTCTATCCCTAAGGGCCGTTATTTGATCCTGAAAGAGATGTTCGTCTACGACTACATCACCACGAAGGGTCTTGCAGTGAAGCTGCGCTTCCAGACTGAACGCGTGCGTATGTGGTTGGAGGAATTGAACTGGCTCGGAGTAGTCGAGCGCGGCGCCAGCACCAGCTCTCTCGGTGACAGATGGAACTTGACCACCGAAACTCGACAAGTACTCGGAGAGTATCATAAGCTACAGTATCAAGGCGGCGGCTTGGAGGCCCGGGGCGTTGATGATGAAGCCCAGAGCCTCGAGGAAACCTTCAGAAACCTATGAGTAATCTATTCGAGCACCAACACGCATTGATCACACAAGCCCCCGATCGATATCTCTTCGCATGGGGTACCGGCACAGGTAAATCACGCACAGCGCTGGAGCTTGCATCGCTGAAGACCCACGGACCGAAATTGGTGATATGCCCAAAGAGCCTGAAAGAGAATTGGAGACGGGAAATATTGAAATGGTGCGGATCAGATGATAAATGGACCATTGCATCGAAAGAAGAATTTCGAAAGTACTGGAATGATCTTAAAAAAATGGAGTGTGTCATTGTCGACGAAGCACACTACTTCGCGGGTAAATCGCAGATGGCGAAAGCTCTGCACAGCTATTTCAAAAAATATGATGTACCGTTTCGGTATCTACTTACGGCAACACCATTTCTTTCGACGCCATGGAACATCTACATTCTCGGTGCACATCTCGGTAAGCTCTGGAACTATCGACAGTGGCAATTCGACTACTTCCAACAAGTGAAATTCGGAGCACGCTCGGTATGGATACCTAAAAAGAACATTGAACGCGCAATGCGCAGCCACATCAAAGAGATCGGGTCCACGCTCACGCTTCAGGAGTGCTTCGATGTTCCTGAACAAGTCTTTGAGACCGAATACTTTGAATTGACCACTCATCAAAAACGTGCTGTAAAAAATAACTATGAACCGAACTTCATGACGAAATATATCAAGCAGCATCAGATTGAAAACGGTATCAAGATCGGTGACGGATACGTTCCTGATGAGGTATATGAGACGAACAAATTTGAACGTATCTGGGACTTGTACCAGAGCAATAAAAAGATTGCCGTATTCTGCAAATACAATCTTCAGATCGACCACCTCAAAACCTTTCTAACAGGAAAGGAGTCGAATATGCAAGTCTATGTGCTTCGTGGAGATACTGAAGACCGCCAGACGGTCATCGACCAAGCGAATGCTTCGGATGCATGCGTGCTTATCATCAACACTGCCCTTTCTGAGGGCTATGAGCTACCGACATTCGACACGGTAATTTATGCATCTCTATCTTATTCATTTAAGGACTATCAGCAGTCGAAAGGTCGCGTTCTGCGTGCCAATGCACTGAAGAAAAATTATTACGTGCACCTCATATCCGGTGACATTGACAAGGCCGTGTATGAGTCTATGATGAAAAAGCAGGATTTCGATCTACAACTATTCATCAATGAAAGAGAAGGACTTCCAGACTCTGTTCAATCGTTGGCTTAAACATTCATGGAGTGATGGCAGCGCAGCATTTGAATTGAAAATAGTACATGGGTCTTCTTTACCATTTGATTCAGTAAAACCGCACCAGGCGGACGCTCTTTTTTTAGCGAAACATCATGTATTGATCCACAAGATACCTGACCTCGGTAGCCTCAATCCTTTCGATTGCTACATCTTGAAAGATGCTGACGCATATGTGGTAGTAATGTTTTATGAAAGAGGCGCAAAAACTTTCTACATGATCGACATTGATGACTGGATCAATGAAACGATTACGAGCAACAGAAAGTCATTGACTCAGGAACGAGCCAAGGAAATCGGTATAGAATACACACTCAAGTAACGAGATCTGGCGGGAATCGAACCCACGTCGTTAAGAAAACACCATGAAAACTTAACGACTGCCAAAAAATCACAGATCTCATATCGGTCATTGGTGTCAATGGCCGATGGAAGCTTATCGACCCTTCGGATGACGGGTACCGTAGTTGCCGGAAGTCGTAGACTTCGGCTGCTTCTGCACTGACGGCTTTCGAACAGGAGCCTTTTTAGATGCCATAGCAAATGGATGAAAATGATTTGTATATGATTCGACCACCTCTTATTATACCTTGAGAATGGTATACTTATAAGAGTTGATCTTTAAGGAGGCCATCATGGTCATGAAGACGAATCCCACATGTGCAGAATTGACGTGTCTCAAGACGTACAATCCACAGATCGGTCTGATCCTGCAAACGAGAACGTATAACTTCTGCTCCGAACAATGCCTGATGAAGTTCTTCAGGCAGTTCCTTGCGAAGCGTCAGATATCGAACCCGCAGGTTAAAGTAAAAAAAAGACACAGATAAATCTGCGATCCACCCCTATGTAGATGCTTACATAGGGGATATTTTTTGACGCACCGAGCGCCCCAGACGATTACGGGATTTGTTCAAATTCTTACGAAGTGAGTCCTATTCTTTGTATTCAGACTCAATCCAACAATCATCTAGAGGCTTCCTTGTCTTTTGCCGGACAGGGCGCTCGATGCACCTACTTAAAGTATAGCATGAAAATGCACGCCATGTCATCCACAGCGTGCATTAACTCACTTCGACTCGCATTTTTGTATGTTCTCCATCAGTCTGCGTCGCTCGCATTTATAGCGCGAGTGCACTGGATGTATCGCTCTTTTTCCTGTGGCGTTAGATTATCCCATTCCTCCTTGCACTCTTGCGAGCAGATGGGGAATCCTTGGATGAAGGCAATTGGCGGATCACCACGGTCGCCATCACATATTAGGCAGCAATCGTACTGCATGATTTCCTCCTTTCAGAAGCGGGTACACCGTATGTTTGACGAAGCCCACGACGTAGATCGGCAGGTATCCGTGCTTCTCGAAGTCATGCAAGTCGCATTGCAATCGAGTAGACGAATCCTTTCCGACCCCGCCGTAGTAGTTGACGTACGCGGCCGCAAATAGGTTTTCGAGCGTGATTTCCTGATACCTATACGTCACGTTCTCGGTTCTTCGCAGCCAACGCACGAGTGTTAAGACGTTGCCCTTGTTCATAGTCGGCCCTCTCTTTCTGGATGAACATGAGTTGATGACGTTCGCAGCAGAAGTTATGTCGTTTGTGGTCTCTCCCGATGTGGGAGATATCCAAACGGCCCTCCTGCTCGCAGTCTTTCAGATGACAGTACATGTGAGTCTCCTTTTCAAAGAACTATCTGGTCGGCAGTAGGGACTTGCGCCCTATACCCGTAGGTAGCACTATGCCCACCGTCTGAAGTAATTATACACCTGTATTCAAGGAAAAACGCGCCCTCCCCGTCAAGGTAAAGCGCGTTGATCCAAAGAAAAAATCGTAAGCGATTCTCCCCAGCTCTAAGGATAGAACAACGGCCTTGTACACCGCACCTTAGGGGCTGCTTTAAGAGTATCATAAATACGCTCATTTAGCTAGCTTGATAATATTCGGGGGTTAGGAAAATAAACATACTATACCCGCAGCCGCCATTTCAAATGCTAATGCAACGAATGCAGTGGCACGCGCGGTGGCTCGGTCACTCTCAAAACTGAATGTTCCAAACCACGCAATGAGGTTAGCAACTATCGTCGGAGTGAATATAAGAACCCAACCTATGATGTGTGTGGTGGTCATGATTTAGTCACTAGCTTATAAACTTCTGCATCCACTGCTTCCATGCCGCCTGAGAGGTAGAGGTCGAGGAGGTGGTGGGCAATATATACTTGCCATGGAAGATGTGGTGTATATTGATGACCATTGTCACCTTTCCAATAAAGATACTTTCCTTTAAAATATAAAGCTTCCATAACATCTAATTTATTCAATTTCTCCCCGATCTGCGGCAGGATGTCTAACAGCTCGGAGAAGGAATAGGCAGGGTATGATCTATCAAAGCAACACTCTTCCACTTGTGAACTGTCTACAAGGATTTTAACTGCGTCATCACCCGTAAGCGGATGTTGATGGATTCCCCACCACTTCTCCGTCTCCGCCTTCAAGCCCAACGCATCTATCGCTTTGCAGGTTTCTAGTGA
The DNA here is from genome assembly GCA_021825025.1 of bacterium. Next base: position 5,816 of record JAKAIP010000004.1, on the reverse strand, counting down.
GAGGGTTTTCATATCTACTTTAACAATTCAGGGTTAATAAGGCTCTCCAGCTTCTTCATGCGGGCTTCCAATTTTTTCATGCGAGCGTCCAAGGGCTCAAGGGTCAAAGAGCTAGAGGATTTAGGTTCAAGAGACTGAGTGCTAGGTACGACGAGGAAGCGGCAGACCGGACCCCAACCGTTGTCGAACCAATACAGGCTGAGGACCCGCTCGGAAGCGTACCTGTGGAGGAACGGCACACGGCGACTGCCATCCAGCTCCGCGACCGAGCCTAGAGCAACTACCAAATCCTTTCCATCCCATTCATTCTTCGCATAAGTCAGTAACTCAGACAGATTTGCTGGCAAGTATCCTTCTTTCTTCATCTTTGCTATCGCTTCTTCAGAAGAAACGTACTGATTGAAGTGAAAAACCTTCATTCCTTCTCGTACAGATTCCGCTTTGAAGTTCTGTTCGATATCTGAGTTGACCCAGTCGAACTTGTAGGCTTTTATTTGTTGTTTAAGGGTTTTCATATCATTTTTTAGCATCGTGCTTTGCCAGCATATAAAATGCCCAAAGCATGCTCACATCATGTCCACAATGATTGCAAGAATACGAGCATCGTCCGACTCGTACAGCAGTCTCTTCGAAGACTGATTGGTAGCAGCATTCCTTCGTATCTTTTTGTTGTTTGTTTTTCATGTTAGTCTTTGTTATCGAGGAGGGCGCGGAGAACACAACTTTAGCAGGAACGACTATACAATCTAGGGTATCTTTCTGATGACTTTCTGCCCACTCTTTGTGTTCCTTGAAGTCGATAAATTGACTCCCGACTCTTGTAATAACAGCAAAACCGACTATCTCCTCCTCCACCCTCTCACGGGGTATGTAATAGGAGGAAATGAGAGAGAGGATTTGATCGGCAACCTGCGGCACTTGGTCGAGTGTCTTGAGAGCGGTTCCTTTGAGTATGGTTTCGATCTGTTCGCGGATGATTTGGTGAGCATTTTCATCCTTCCCACACACGCGGCAGTGCTCAGGAGTGTTGTTGCTTTCTGGTTGGTAGATGTGGATCATGGTATCATTTATTACAAAGCACGCTGGTAAGGAAAGAAATACATTCGGTAGACTGGTCGTCAAGGTTGTCTTTGGTGAGGTCCCAGCGAGCAGGATGTCCAACTGCAAGAAGCTGTGGCGGGTATACACCTTCTTTGCCATGTATCCCTATAGCCCTCAGAACGTCGGCCAATGAAAATGGCTCCGAGCATCCTGCTGCTCTTATCTTCTGTTTAAGCTCGTTCAACTTGTCCATACGGCAGTGCTTTTATTCTTTTTCATACTTTCTTTTAAGAGTTACAAACTAATAATAAATAACTGGTGTACAAAGAGAATCCGAACATTTTATTCAACCCTGCACGGTTTATCTGCCTGCTCTTCGATGATAATGCTGAGGATGATTGCGTACACCGCGAGGTCACGGAGTGTGTCGATGACGCGCTCGTCGGCGACTTGCGGAGCATCCGGCGAATTGAGCAGATTACCCGCCCTGCTCATCTTGTCGCTCATGCGCACGAGGATGCCTTTGACCATCGGAACGCCGAAGTCTTCGCACGCACGGAAGTTGTGAAACGGATCCGCGGTGCCCGAATAGTCGGCGCTCTTGCGCGCGGTGAGCTCGTAGAGATCTGTTGTGATCTTACTGAATCGTGAAAGGTATTGGTCTCTAAGCATAGTTATATAGTTATGATGACTTCGGTATAATCTCCAGTTGCCATTCGGTCTTCCAGCTGTTGTTCTGTTTCTTCAGGAAACTGGATTTTCAAGAAAGCGGTATTTTTTATAGATGTTAAGGCTTCTCTAATAGCCTCTTCAATGTTTGTACCATTCAAACTTACGCTGACGGCGTACATTTGCCCAAGCAGGGTTACGCTCGTAGTTACCGACGTGGTCGAATCACCACTATCTATCAGGCGTGCTTTCAGCTTATCCAACCGATCATCGTGAGTCATGATTGAATTTTTTAACGAGTAATGTGAGTAAGGCCATGGCATATTGCTTGTCGACGTTCGCTTGGATCGAGAACATGTGTCCTGGACATGAGTTAGTAGCATGACCGCACGGAATCGTCTGATCGGTGGCAATGACAATCACCGTCTTGCACCCCAGCGCAGATGCCAGCAACGCTAGCTGTTCTTCGCTCAGTTCAACTATCTGCGTCGGGGCAACGTATGGTGATGGTGTTGGTGTTTCCATAATAACCAATTAACGGTTGTAATACGGCAGGCACGAGATACTTGATGAGTTGAACGACTTGTCCGCCCACAATGACGTCGTCACTGACACATAGCACACTGTGTTCGTCTGAACATCATACGTGCGGTAGATCCTTCCATCATTATTCGGAAGCGTGAGCAATTTTGTTTGCTGCGTAAGATTTGCCGCTGCGAACGTGAAGAACGGAACCGCAATGAGAGCTCCGAGAACGGTGTAGAGGAGATTTTTGGTCATATTAATGCAATCTATCTAATAAATATTTTCTCACCCCTTCTAAATCGATGAAAAAGCGATTAATGAAACTCCGTTGCAGATAACCAACTGTCTCGCTTACACCACACCGATATCCAGCTTCATACTCTTTCCCGCGCATATCCATGATATGTAGTGCCCATTTCACAATATCATCACCTTCTGGGGCGTGAAAAGCGGCTCTAACTGCACTCAAAATCTGTGCGTCAGTGGGTTTTTTAACGATCTTCGGCTTCTTTGCAATTTTTTTGAGCGGTTTCATGGTAGTTTACGTTTACTTAGTGATCTTTAATGCTTTTTTCAACTTCGCCGTGTCGCCCGCCTTCGGCTTCATTTGCAAGCTATCGGAGTGACCGAAGATCTGAACCTTATTGTCGTTCTTGGTCATGAACCCTGCGGACACCGGAGTGCCGCCGTGGCGCGCCGCTTCGAACTTGTGCACCTTCGTCTTCGGAAATACGATTGCCGATCCATCTTTGAACGTCACGAACTTCTTCGCTCCCGGTTTATTGGTGTGATACGGTTGTAATTTTTGCTGTGCCATAAGATTAGTGCTTAGCCTTCTTGTAATGCTCGTATGTCGTGAACATCCACGCACCATTGACGTCTGCGATGTCGATCTCCAGCTCCTGCGACACTTCGAGACTACTGAAACCGTCTGTTTTTCGATCTTGAATCATTCCGAACTCGATGGGATCGAGCACGCGATGCTTCTTTTCAACTGACTTTTTCAGTTCACCGCCTTCGAACTTTGGGCATTTTCGCGATGTGTGGCCCGTCTTACCGCAATAGGTGCAGTGACGAACCTTTTTCACTTTCGACTGACGGAGCGGTTCAACCTCAGCATCATCATTGAGATGCATGATTGCCGCTATCTCCTTGTCGATCGCCGCTCGCTTCTCCATTAAGTGTACCACCTTCGATAGCACCTTTTCCACTTGATTCATGGTCTTTTTGTTGTGTCTTATCCAATAATAATTGCGCACCCTGCTCTTGTAACTTTCGCACCTCATGAACAGACGGCTGATACTGAGTCGATACCAACTCTTCAGTGAGCATTTCCACCGGTACCGTCATTTCATAGGTCCGGAGCAACTGACCGAAGGCGGCGTAGCGTGTGAAAGTGCACATACCATTATCGATCGTTCCCTCGAGCATCTCGCAGATTCTTTCGCCCGGATGCTTTTTGTCGGACTTTTTCGCTCCGAACATGCGACGGTGCTCGCTAAGCACAAGATTTCGGAACATTTCCATGCGATTTTTCGCATAGGTGGCTTCCATTATCTCGTTGATCATATCAAGCATCTGATCGGGGATCGTACCAATAAGTTTTATCTTTGCCATACTTCTGTATTTATTATCTAACCGTTTGACTAAAAGTAAAATCGTACCTGTAGATAACTTGACGATGAGTAATAAGTTTATGTGACAGTCATCTTCTGAATGGATGATGACTGTCACGAAACTCATTATTCACGCACTTCTGTGATTTCCTCTGTCTCGATACCGCTCCGGTCGAATTCATCGTGCAGCAGCTCGTCAGTGAGATCTTCGATGAGGATTTCTTTCGCCTTCTGGCGGCCTTCATCGGGGTTTTCGCATTCCACTTCGACGGTCCGTCTGATGGCAAGATCTATAGATAGTTTCATAGTTTTGTGTAAAATCGACCCTCTACGATCGATTTTAAGGCTATCTAATTCTGCGAGGCGACCAGGGTATCGGACTGTAGGGTGGTTTCCGCCGGAGCTTCCGGCTGTGCGGTTACCTCTGCGCCGTCAACTTCCGCGGTCTTCGGCCCGTCATTGTTAGTGGTATCTGCTGGTGCAGTACCTTCTGCGGGTGCAGATGCTTCTTCTGATGCGACAGCTGCTGTAGTCTGCGGAGCTCGTGCGATCTCGGACAACTCTTCAACTGCGATGATGCGGACTGCGTACTGGTCAATGTCGCGCGCAAACTCTTCCTGAACCTGATCGACGCTTACTGCTTCGGTGACGTAGTTGCCACCGTAGATAACTTTATATTTCATACACGTGTATATGATTATTTTTTCCCTGTAATGTTTTTGAGGATCTGAATATCGACCGATTCAGATGCTCAAGCCAGTACACGGAAAACCGATCGTTCGTTGTGGTAGTTGTGTTGTGTTGTGTTCCCCTGTCGATTCAATCGGAGCAGGAGCGGTTTATGGTGTCCGGATATGCGAATACGAAAAAGCCGCACTGGCTAGTATAGTGCGGCTTTTTGCTTTTCGGCGCTTATAGCGCGCCGTGTTGCGTTTTGCCTTTACTTGTTGCGACCTTCTGACAATGTGAACTGTGCGCCTTTCGGTAGTGTTATGGTGCCACCGTATTCGATGATATACCATCTGCCGGTGCCATAATCGAGAAGGCTGATGCCGTCGCCATCGAACGCAATCAGGAAGCGGTTTGCATTGCCTTTGTTCAACAGCACCTCAAGGTAGCTGTCATCGCCCTTGCCTTCTGTCTTGCCGCGGCTGTCGGTGATCTTTGCGTAGATTTTCATACTAACGATTCAATGGCATTACTATCGCGCGGACGTTTCCGCCTTCCATAATGAGCGGGGCGAACGTGTCGCCACCTTTCATGTATAGCGTCACGTCTTCGACTTTATCCGCTTTGAGCACCGCAAGACAATCAAGCAGGTATCGTACATTGAACGTGGCGAGCTTTTCGGCTTTTTCGCGGCGTTCGTCGTACACTTTTTGCACGTCCGGGTATTCATGATCCTGGCGCTCACTCGAACGCGCCTCAGTTGATGGTATACCGTTCGGATAGATTGCGAGCATTCGCGCGTTGTAGAATACCGGCGCGCCCTGGTTGTCGTGTTCTGCTTTAACAATGACCGCTTTGAATGAGTCAGTGGAATACAGATACTCGCCTATATGGGCTACGGTTGCAAGTGTTGGCTTTGTTTTAGCAATGGACGCACAACGTGCAAGCGCTTTTGTTGTTGAAGATGTTTGCATAAGCCTATATTGTCGCCTTACCGACGATATCGCGGATAATGTTGGCATCTTTTTGATTGAGTGTGATATGCGCACCGTCGAACCGGTCCATATACCAGAACTCAACACGCGGCACTACGGTGAATACGCGGAACTCTTCGGACGGTCCGCCCCATGAGATCTGATAGCGGGTATATCCTTGGGTCTGGCCTTCGAACGTATGCGCGGGCACAAAGTCGATACCAAGACCGTATTCATTAAGCTTGGTAGCGTATCCACTATCGTCGAGCTCGGCGCTGCCGCCGTTCTTATACATCTTGCGGATATCTGCCATACGAGACTC
>JAKAIP010000189.1 GCA_021825025.1 bacterium | reverse complement strand
CTATGGCGAATATTTGGCACATTTCGGGAAGGGAAGCATAGGGTTTACAACTTCTCACGAAGAGGTCAAGACAGGGACAGAACGCGCTCTAGATGTACGATTCGGCAATGTTGAATTTCTCGAAGAGCACCCCTTGCCGCACCTCACTGAAGTCGTGTGGGCGAATAACCTTTTTGAACATTTACTCTCTCCGCACGCATTTTTAATGAAATTGAAGAAGCGTACCATATCCGACGGGTTGCTTATTTTAGGAGTACCAGTCATTCCAAAAATAGTTTCTCTTATGTTCCTAGGCCGCTTTAGAGGTTCTCTTGCTTCTAATCATATAAATTTTTTCACAAAAGAGACTTTGTCTCTTACTGTCGAGCGTGCGGGCTGGCATGTAATAGCGATACGACCATTTTGGTTTTCGTCCGCATGGCTAGATTATGTTTGTAGTCAAATGGCACCCCATCTCTACGTTATTGCAAAAAATGATAATGAGTTCAAGTATCCAAATAAGAAATATAACGAATGGATTGCGGATGCCCATTATAAAGATCTTTTTGAAGTAACAGGCCAAAATGACTGACTTTTCTCTATCCAATATGAAAATCCTCTACATCGCGAATATCCGTCTTCCGACCGAAAAGGCGCATGGCATTCAGATAATGAAAATGTGCGAGGCATTTGCGCATGCCGGGGCAGAGGTTGAATTGGTTGTCCCAAATCGACGGACGCCAATCACAGAGGACTCTTTTGATTTTTACGGAGTCGAACGCGCGTTTGCTATCACGCGGCTGCCGACGTTCGATACGGTCTCGTGGGGGCAGGCGGGATTCTGGCTGCAGACGCTCTCCTTCATCACCCGAGCGGCGCGTTACGTGCGCCGCTCATCCGCAAAGGTAATTTATTCCCGCGACCCGGCGCTTTTCTTCTTCGGTCGTATGCCGCTTGGTAAGACACTGATATGGGAGATACACGCGAAGCCGACTCCGCGCGTGGCAGAGAAGATCCGGAAGTCGCATGTGCGTATCGTAGCTATATCGGGCGGGCTGCGCGACGTACTCATCAAGGCAGGCGTACCGGGCGAGAGGATCACGGTCGCGCATGACGCGGTCGATGCCGACCTGTTCGCCGAAGTGCCAGACAGACAAACGGTACGTCGTGAGCTGTCGTTGCCGGAGACTAAGAAACTCGTCGCGTATATCGGCAAGTACAAGACGATGGGCGAGTCGAAAGGAGTTGAAGAAGTCATCTCGGCTGTCGGCGCCGTGCATGCCCGCCGTGCCGATACAGAGCTCCTTCTCGTGGGACTCAATCAGGATGAATTTGCCGAGGTTGAAGCACTCGCAAAAACTGCCGGCCTCGACGGCGCGGCGCACCTCGTCGGGCACGTAGAGCATAGACACGTCGCCCGCTACATGCGTGCCGCCGATGTGCTCGTTATGAACTATCCCAATACCGAGCACTATGCCCGCTTCATGTCACCACTCAAGCTTTTCGAATATATGGCGAGCGGCACGCCAATCGTCACTTCCGATTTACCAAGCATACGTGAGGTGCTTACTGATGTTTCATCCTATTTCTTTACAACAGATGATTCGGACGGACTTCGTCAAGCGATCGAAGATGTGCTAGAAAAACCTGCCGAAGCACAAGAGAGAGCACGAAATGCTCGAGAAGAGATAGCGGCGCATACTTGGTCGAAACGTGCCAAACAAATCCTCGACAACTTGTTAGTGCGCAAGTAAGGTTAAGGGCGATCTCAGATAAAAACCAGAAAGCCTATTTCTGCCCGATATGAAGATACTCTTTATTACAGATAGCCTCTCGACATCTTCAGGCGGATGGGGTCGTTATTCAGATGAACTATCTAAGTCCCTGAGTTCATATGGACATGAAGTGCAAGCGATAGTGCATCAAGCATCTGATGTTTCGAAGTGCAGTCAATATCCAATCCTTGAAGATCCGCTTCGGTATCTCGCGAATCCATGGCGGGCCTATCAGACAGCTCGTCGGATACAAAAGATTCTTGAGCGAGAAAGACCCGACATCGTTCATGTGATCGTGGAGCCATATCTTACGATCTTCGCATTTCTGCGTGTAAGAGTACCAATCTTTCTTACTATGCATGGCACCTATGCATATTTCCCTTATCTGCTTACGGGTGTACGTCGGCGGCTGTCCACTTGGGTTGCAAATCGCGGATACAGACGGCTCTCTGGAATCTTCTCGATAAGTACGTTTACCCGAGAGCAATTCTTAGAACGCAGTCGTAATCTTGGGTATTTGCTCAAGGAACGTATTGCGATCATTCCGTCTGGTGTCTCATTTGATGCCGTTAGAGATGGAGATGCATCGGTAACTCCCCAGACAGAGCCCGTATTCCTTTTCATCGGAGGAGTGAAAGAACGCAAAGGGGTACTTGAGTCTGTTGAAGCAATGGCAGCATATCGGGATGCATACGGGGATGATTTTTCTTTCCGAATTATCGGCTCGATAACTCAGTATCCAGAGTACGTGCAGGAAGTGAGAGACCGGATATGTCAACTCGAATTATCCAGACAGATACGCATGGAAGGCACCGTGAGCGATGCTAGTGTTACCGAAGCCTATGAGCGTGCAACGGCATTCATCATGCTGTCTCGCTTGAGCGGAAAGTCATTTGAGGGATTCGGGCTCGTGTATCTTGAAGCAAATGCATACGGAGTGCCCGTCATCGGCAGATCGGA
>JAKAIP010000188.1 GCA_021825025.1 bacterium | reverse complement strand
CGCTTTTGTGGCGAAGTCAGACGGACTAAGTTCGCCCTTCGCATGGCTTCGATAGAGTCCTCTCACGCGGCGGAGGGACTTATCAAAACCATCTTTGTCGATGGTCATGTCGCCCTCCTTGGGTCTTGGTTTAGGCAGAACAAGTTGCCTGAAAAGACTATAACACAGACTTATGATTTGTCAGCTCCCCGACCATACGCTAAATATACCGAGCCTTTGGAATAGGGACGTGATGGGGGGGGTGGGGCAGGTGCGCACCGTTCACCGCGGTACGGTCGCAATTGACACCGTCTCCCTAAGCACCTACAGTCCCTCCAGACTTGAACCATCAAACGCAAGGAGGCAACGATGGCCAGTCAATCAAACGAACGGTACCTCGGCGAGCCAGTGTTTGGCGTTACGTACGAAGGACGAGTTCGAAGGACCGCGATTAGCAAACTGTCTATCCCTCGGCATGCAAAGAAGAAAGGAAACGATATTGCCGCGATTATGAAGCGCATGCTTGACCGAGATGCATATTCGCTACTTGACGGGGATGGTCTTACGGCCACTTTTTTCTCGCTTGACGCTGCAATCGCAAAGGCTGAGAAGATTCTGAAAGCACGACTCATGAGCTCGGACATTACGAAAGCGCAAGAGGAATCGGCACGGAAGTATCTGAAAAGCCTTGGCACGAAGGCGGGCAGAGCTGCGATTCTTTCGCAATCGCTCGTTGATAGGGTGGAGATTCCTCTCCTGAATAAGGATCGTAGGTTGGGGAAAAGCGAACGATTCCCGACTGAGTACTTCAGGCCAGGTGAACGGGTATACGGCATCGTGACGCCAGACGCACACCACAGTGTGAGTCCGGGGTGGCGTCCGCATCCGTACTTCGTCTTGGTTACGAAAGTCGAGACCGTGTGCTACTCGCCGCGGTGGCCGGGCAAGGTGTACTACAGACTGGTCGACACGCACTACTCAATTCAGCATCCGCGACTTTGCGCGACCAAGGAAGAAGCGCGGCAGAAAATGGCGGCAATCTTCGCCAAGGAGACGGGCGGTGTACTCGACCCCCAGAAGGTCATGTTCATTAACGTCTCGGTAGAGAAGGCTGCGCACGACAAGACGATGAAGGCGATCATGAAGAGTGTGAACTCAAGGCCAATGTACTGACCTTCGCCTCCTCGCGATTGCATCGAACTTACATACCCACGGCGCTTCCGCGTCGTGGGTATTTTGTAACGGCTACATGAAGTGAGTGCCGTGGCCTTCCGAAGCGGGATGAAAAAGAAGAAGCCCGGCGGTGAAGCGCAAGCTTCTCCGTCGGGCAGGTGCGATGCAGACGCGGTCAGTTGAGTTCGGCGAGCAGCCACGAGGTTCCGAGGTTGATTTTCTCTCGGACGTACGTACGCATCGTTGCGCCGTCCTCGATATCGCGAGCGATACCGCTCATAATCACCTCGAGCGCCTGCGCGTGCGGTACCGCGTCGCGCGTCGAAGGAAGGCTGAGCGTGCTCTGCATCGCGTGCGCCATAGCGGCGAGCCGCATGCGAAGTTTCTCAGGATCTTGGTCCTGTTTTCGTTCTGTATGGGCGGGTTGGAGTATGAGTGCGCTATAAAAACGCCGCCGACTGACGATGGGATTCGAACTAAAAAGAGAAACCGCCGCACCGAGAATGTGCTTGGTGCGGCGATTCTCGATGCGGCGGATATTCCGAAATAGGTCAATGTTCCTTGTAGTGTCCACGGTTGAGGATTGGTGCGAGCGCGCAGTGCACGGCTTGGGAGAGAAGCTCTTCGCGCGGGATGGTGCCCTGCGAAAGATACTTCATCGGGTCCTTTTCGCCGCCGCCGGCGAGTTCCTTGACGACCTCGCCGAGCTCACTCTTGCGTTCGAGCGTGCGTGTTGCCATCCATTCAGGAATGGGGAAGTACGCGCCGAACGCTGTGGATTCGCGGCCGTCGGCAGCGCGCACGACGACGCAGGTCGGATCGAACCAGCGGTCGTTCTGGTGCACGAGGCCATTCTCGATACCGATGTAGTAATCGGCACCGGGCTGGACCGTGTCCGCATTCCTCGCACGAGCGCGAGCGCCGTCTTCCATCTGTCGTGTGCCGACGGGCTGGATACCCACGCCCGACTCCACAGCGACACCGGTCACCACTGCATCTTTGATGCTTGCCGCATCGAATGCGGCTGCGACTGCCCGAAGCTTGAGGGCGCTTTCGGAACCCACGATCACTTTCATGATGACATCCTTTCAGATTTGCCCATAGGCGGTCGGCTGGAGCAGAATCCAGACGAAGCCCGAGACGTTGCGGTCGTAGTCGGTGAGGAACTCACGGACGCCCTTGAGGACCGCGTCCTTGCGATCGTCGAGGTTGGCCTTCCGTTCGGGAAAGTCATGCGCCCAGATAAGAATCTCGAGGTCCTTCGTGTTCACGTCGGCCTGACCGCCTTCGACGCACCAGACGATGATGTCGTCGGGAGTGACACCGCCGTTAAGGTTCTCGCGCTCGGTGAGCGTGAGAGCCGGCGCGACGATGTCGGGAAGCGCCTTCGCGAGTTTCTCCGCAAGCTCCTTGAGCCCGCGGCCAGTCTTGTGTTGGATCAGCGTCAGCGGCATCTGCCGTTCTCCTTTCAGGATTTGAGGAGCAACATCCCGCGATACCAGTGGTACCCGAGAAGCTGCTCGTTGAGGTCGTAGACGCGCTCCTCGCCTTCGAAGTCGGCGAAAGAGTCGC
>JAKAIP010000187.1 GCA_021825025.1 bacterium | reverse complement strand
GTTTTAGGTAGCTCACACGAGCGGGTATGGTTTAGTGGCAGAATGCGACCTTCCCAAGGTTGAGACCCGGGTTCGATTCCCGGTACCCGCACCACGTAGTGCTAATGCAAGCGACTAGGATTCTATGGCTCAATAGAGCCATATTCTAGCGTACCTATCCGAAGAGCACAGTGCGTTTTTCGGTTCGGAAGCCGTCTAGGATACCTCCCCTTCGCGGCCAAGTTCAGAATGGCCAACTGGGCGGAGATTGAGCGCGACCTTCAATACAGCGGCCTCCTTGACCTGCCTCTTATCATGAACGGACTTCGGGTTTTTACGTAGCCCTAATGGTCATGCACTTCCTTGACCCCGCAATACAGGTCATTTGGGTCGCATCCTTCAATCTCAATCTGGATAGTCGTATGTCCAATCTGGAAACGAGTTTTTAGCTCCCGAACAATGTTTTTAATAATTTGCTGGCCATCCTCGACAGTTTTCCTCGAAATGACAGCATGACACGAGCATGCGAGCATGCCTGATGAAATCGTCCAGACGTGCAGGTCGTGTGTGGCAAGTACTCCAGCAACACCCCGTATTGCTTCCTCGACCTGCTTCATATCGAGACCTGCAGGAGCGGCTTCCAAGAGTATGTTTACCCCTTCGCGCACCACACTCCATGAAGTCCAGAGAATGAAGAACCCGATTAGAACCGATGTAAGGGGGTCTACCCAATAAGCTCCCGCAAAGAGAATAACTACGCCCGCAACTATGACACCCATCGAAGCGACAGCGTCCCCAAGCATATGAACGTAAGCGCTACGCAGGTTCAGGTCATGCGTCTCTTTGCGAAGCAGAAAAGAAATAGCGGTATTGAGTACGAGAGCGGAAAGAGCGACCACAATCATCAGGTGGCTGTTCACATCCTGATGCACCCCAAGTCGACGGTATGCCTCCCAGAAAATGTAGAAGGCGATGGCTATAAGTGCGAGAGCATTGAAGAGTGCCGCTAAAATGGTCGCACGATGATAGCCAAAAGTTCGAGACGAAGTGGCAGGACTTTGTGCGACCCTTGCTGCACCGTACGCGAGAAGCAATGCAAGGGCATCAGCAAAGTTGTGTCCTGCGTCCGAGACGAGAGCCAAGCTGTGAGCTACGATGCCAGATAAAAGCTCAAAAACAACGAAAATGAGCGTAAGACCAAAGGCAATCAGCAAAGTACGGGTCGGTGCAGAATGAGAGTGAGTATGAGGCATGATTATGGGTGCTCTATGTGCTCATTGTAGCGCATGCATTTTCGCCGTGTTTTCAGTAGGACAAGTTCAGAACTACTTAGGCCAAGCGAGATAGATTTGAACACTCGACACGTGTGTTTTCCATCAGTCGCCGCGCAGGCAGTATCTTCACTCGTTCTGAACCAAACGAGAAACGTGTACTTTTGAACTTCTTACTTCAGAACCCGACCGTAGACGGAAAAACGCTAGGGTTTACCTTGCGTTCTCCGTTCAATACCGTCCTTGAACTGGCTAACTGTCCTTCTTGGCTTGCATTCTCGTGCACCGAGAGCTAGTGATCCATATTGAGCAAGGGCGTACACGATCTCAATGAAGAGGAGTGCTTGCAGTATTTCGAGTCGGTTAAGATTTGTATTGAGCAAATTTTGGATGAGAAACTCGAAAAAACAAAGAAACTTGCGAAGGCCATAAAAGCTCGAGCGGCCGTACAAAAAGTGACTGGTGAATTGAGCACGAAAGCATCATCAGTCGCTACGTCATCAAACGAGACCGATGCATCGATCCTGGAGAGTTAATTTGCTCTTGAGGCACGCGAGCAGCTCCCGCTTCTCAGTGAGCGTGCCCTCCTTGAGCAGATACTTCGCGTAATTGCGAATGTCGATATCGGTCGCGCGGTCTTTCTTTGAGGCACCGAGTACGCCAATACGGAATTTGTTATATCGCGCCAGTTCTTCCTCGATCCGCGCTTTCATACCAAGCTCGTCTATATGCACGGTATCCAAGAGGGCAGAGAGTGCCTCGATAAGCTGCGGCTCATTGATGGGCGGGTTGGCACACTCGACTCCTTTGCCTCGCGTGCAGCGGTAGTAGACATAGCGGGCAGAGCCGCCGCCCTTGAGGAGTTTCCATTTTTCATCTGCTGTGATGCCGCTGCCACAGTAACCGCAGGTGATGAGTTTCGTGAACGCGAACTCCTTGCTCTCGGTCTTAGGGATGTAGTGGTCAGCGATAGAAGCCTGCACCTTCTCAAAGAGTTCCTTGGTGATAATCGGGTCGTGCTTGCCCTGATACCAGTTGCCGCTGCCATAGGGGTACTCGAACTCGCCGTAGTAGAAGGGGTTGCGGATGAGGAGGTAGATGTTTCCGAGGACGAGCGGCTTGCCACTCCTGGCCTTAAAGCCGATCTTCTTGAGCCACCGATATACCTGACGCCCGCTCCACCCCTCGTTACCCACCTTCTCGAATATCTGCCGCACCACGATGGATCTCTTGGGGTCCACCCGCATCTGGCAGCGCTTGTCTCGGTCTTTCTCATTCAGATAGCCGGTCGGGGCAAGCCCAGGACGGTATCCCATCTCGGCACGCGCTCGTAGTCCGCGCTTCACATTGATGACCTTCTGATCGTTCTCGAGCTTTGCCTGGCTCCCGAGGATCATGAGCATGAATTTCTCGTTCGGGTTGTTGGTGAATTTCTGCGTATAGGTGCGAATCTCCACGAGGTGTTTAGAATCGAGGAGGTCCACGACGGCTCCC
>JAKAIP010000003.1 GCA_021825025.1 bacterium | reverse complement strand
GAACAGATGTACTCGAGTATGTCAAAATTCAAGCATTGCGTCCCGTAGATGCGCACAGTTTCATGTACGATTTGTCGAACGTTAGGGATCGTCCGGCTAGAATTATTGAGATCATTCAGACCTCTGCAGAGGCAGGCATTATCGCAAACCCGATAATAGTGAGCATGGGCCTCGCCGCGAATTTAGCCATCATCGAGCACGATGCGATCGTGAATGGGCATACGCGTCGCATGGTGGTGATTCCTATCGTATCGCGGTTGGAACGCGTCGAGAAGAATCGTGTTATCCTTAGCGCCCTACAAAAGAATTCTGAAAACTTCCTGCGAACCGCTTAACGCGCACACGCATGGTTAAAACAACATCGTTCCGCGTTATCCAGCTTTCGTATATATGTATACGTATCCACTAAGCCACCGATCATCGTTTCCCCAAAGCCATCTTCAATTGTTCGTCAAAGAGCTCAAATAGGCCGACCACCCTAGCTTTCGCCGGCGACGTCGCACGATCACTCTCGCGCATTTTTCCTGTAGGCGACCGCCGAACAGGCGACGGTTCTTGTTGTGCCGGCAACGACGGAAAACGATCTTCGCCCTTCGATCCTCCATCGGACGACGTCGACGCGCTTCCGGCGGCTGGCGAAGCGCGTCCGGGCGACTCCTCGTCGGTGAGTGGCGGAAAACGATCGCCGTCGGCCATCGTTGCAGGCGCCACAAAGATGTTGTCATCAAACGTAGGCAGGTCGCGCCAAGCAGATCGTCCATTGTCGGTTGCAACGCGGAAGCGTTTGTATTTGCGTTGATGTTGAATGTTCTTTTCGTAGACTGTTCTGATGGCCTCGATGACGTCTGGGGTCATCATTTTGACGCAATGTTCGAAGTCGGGAGGTGCCTCGGTCTGTGAATGCCCGAAACAGCAGCCCTGGCCGACACAGAATTGACACTTCGTGTTGACACAGAAGACAGCGTACGCCAGCATGTAGAGACACGTTTCGCCATGTGCGCAGGCTCGGTTTCCGGAAAGGATGAACGTCGGTTTCTTGCCGGTCGACAACGGCAGAAACAAGTGCTCGTAATGAAACAACAGCGCATGCACAAGAGTGTTTGCTCGTACATCGTCGGTGAGCCGTACTAGACCGTCGGTATTGCCGACGATGGCGTCGACGGCGGCCTTCATGGTGTCGGACATGGCGGGCTCTATAGTGGATATAGATGTCGGATGTGTAGTCATTTTATATCATTGGCGATTGCCACGTCCGCCACGGCCTCCCCTCGGGTACTTATCGTTGTCTGCCCGGCCACGCCCACCGTTTGCCTGCTTGTCGCCTTCCTGGCTACGTCCGTTGTCTTCTCGGTCATTCTTGTCGGAGAAGTACTTTGCTGCTTTCGACCTGGTCTTCGTTGGTTCCGTGGTGGTAGGCGATGATTGCGCTGGGGCAGCTGGATGTCTGTTTGTGGCCGGCGAGGCAGCTCGCTCTCGGGCTTGGCGTGGCGCATCGGACACGCTCGACGGGACAGGTAGGCCATGAGGTGCGCCAATGCCAAAGTCTTCGCGAGTCATGTGAAAACCATATGTCATCAGCAACGTTTCCATACATTTGTAGACGTGTTCCACGCTGGTGCCATCATAGCCGAAGAGCTCGAACGAACGCTGGATGAACAACTTGGGATCGATGACGTAGCCGTCCTTCGATGTCTGCTCGCCGAAGACGACCGAACCGCCTTTGCCGGAGCCCGCGATCTTTGGTCCGAAAACGTAGGCGAAGCTTGTTGGAAACTTCTTTCCTTCTTCAAGGCCATTGCGGATGACGAGAAGACTGTTGTTGAGTTCAACCAGCTTGCGCCATATCGCTCCGTGGAAGAGACGGAGGCGAGAGAGCGACCATGGCTGCGTCTTACCGACACTGATGTCGACGTCCGGCAGTCGGATGACATACAGAAGTTCGCGAACGGGCTCGGTCGTGCGTTCGTAATCGCCGAGCGGAAATGACTCTGTCTTTACGTCCGAGAATGCGTTCAGCATAGCAAGCACTTTGTCGCGGCAAGCCGTCTTCTGACGCGGACGGACGACGTGGAAACGCGAACCGAAGATCGCATTGCTCACACTGGGCATCGGTTGGTTTACGGACTTGGGTTCGGCCGGAGTGCCGTCGTTTGTGGCCGGCGGGCGGCATCCGAACATCGTCTTGTTCTCTGACAACGGCACGACACGGTGTCCGTTGAGATAGCGGAGTTCGCCCATCAGGTTCGTTTGGACGGCGCAGTGATGCTCGCCGCTTGGCACCACCACGTGCACGTTTAGGTAGCCCAACGGAAAGCGATACGTCGTTTCATCGTTCTCTTCGGCCGCGAAGATGCTCTCGACGAGAGTGCGCTTATTGCAGGCATCGTCATCAGGGAACATCCTGGCGTCGAAGGCAAAGCCATCGCCGGTTGGAATATTGAGGGCAACGTTCGCGTTGGGAGGCAGCGACTGTGCCTTTCCGATAGCGGTGTCAGCCATGGACATATCGAAGTCGTTGCCCTTCTTTGCGACAACAAGGATGATCTTCGGCTCACCATGCTCGTGAGATTGATTTGTAGTCATTTTATGCCTCCCTGCGAGCAACTTTCCGCTAAGCCCACAACCAAAACGTCAACGAAACGCGAACCACCAAAAGAAACGTCGACTAACGTGCTAACTTTGCGGATCGCGACAGCGCTCAAACATCGTGAGTCATTGCTATCGACAAGACATCAACAGTCGCCGTCGGTAGAACCCACCCCGACATCTAAAACGCCGACCACCAGTTGTGAGTGGCCGTCGACCGATCGTCGACTCCCTCACGAAATCGTCGTCGGAAACGTCGACTCCGAGTACGAAATCGTCGTCGGAAACGTCGACTCCGAGTACGAAATCGTCGACCGAAACGTCGGCTGAAACGTCGGTTCTGGGTATCGTGATCGTCGTCGAAAACGTCGGCTGAAACGTCGGTTCTGGGTATCGTGATCGTCGTCGAAAACGTCGGCTGAGACGTCGGTTCTGGGTATCGAGATCGTCGATCGGAAACGTCGGTTTTGGGTATGGCGTCGATGCCGGAAACGTCTGCTACTCTTTGAGGACTAAGCAGGCCGTGTCGACTGCTCGGATCGAGGCTGCGTATATCATATACGACGCTACTCACATACCCATTAGTTGCCTCGCGCAATCCATAATCACAACACTACGATGGGACTTGTTGGGGCCAGCTTTCCCATTGCTACCGTCTTTGCCAACATCATGGTTATCGTCATTGCCGTCATCTTTCTTGCGATGGAGGTCATCGTTCTTACCGTCGTCTTTCTTGTGATCGTGGTTATCGCCCTTGCCGTTCTTATCGTCGTGGTTGCGGCTTTTGGTGTCCTCGTCGCTATCGCTACTTGAGGTGTCGCTACTGCTACTGCTGCTGTCGTATTCGAGGAAACTGGTTCTTTGGCGTTCAGAAGTCTCGTAGATCAGCGACAGTAGGCTGCGTACTTCGTGAGCGATCGATGGTCTCGTGATGCTTAGTTCGGCGACTCGCCGCATAAACTCATTGATGTCCATGTCAACGTATGGCGCGATGGCACCCTTGTTTCGGATCAGATCGTCCATGTCGACATCGCGTCTAAACCAGTCTGCCTTGGTCAAACGTAGGAGTTCTACACGGATGGTTGTTCTCATCATATACCTGGCCGGAGGCGTCGCTGTCGTTCGGATCGTCGAGGATGGCGTCGCCGTGAGCCCACACGTCAGTGATGGCGGTGTCGCCGTTGGCCGGCTCGTTTGTAGCGGCGGCTGTAGGGGAAGCGCGCATCCCGGTAGTCTGAATGATGAACTCACTCCGTTGGTGTTCGGAGACAATAGTTCGCCTGTCGATCTAGCTGGCGATGACCCGCCGCCTGACCTCGATGGTGAAGTTCCGCGTCCCGACGACGCGTGATCGCTATTGTCTAGTGCATGTAGACGACGCATCTGTTCGCGCGTTTGTCGTTCACGCATCTGCTCACGCGCATCATAGTCCATAGTGATCAGCATATTCGTGATCTCGTTGAGGTGGCGCCGGTACGCCTGCGGACTGCCATCGCCGACAACTTCGTCTAGCAATCGTGCTTCCGTATCATAAAGAGCACTCAAATCCTGCATAAGCACTTGCGTCATAGCATGCGAATCCTCGTCGAGCTTACCACACTTCATCATCTTCGCCATCTCAGTCTGCTTCTTGCCGATAGCGACCTGTAGTTTCGCAAACGTATCACGTTGAGTGCGCGATACCGTAGACTTCTTGCCAACCTGGCTAGCTGGCCCATCGTCGTCCTCTTCTCCCGCTTTCTTGCTATTCGACCACTTAGTGCGGGGATCAAGAAAACGCTTGATCAGCTCGTCTAATTTCTCGCGTGGTTCAGTATACAAGTCGGATGCCAGCACGTACTCCTTCAGCATACAAAAGATACGGTTATAGTCGACTTTGGGGTTCGCACACATATCTACAATATCCGAACGCCCAAAGAATCCGGTGAGCAACGAAACCATCGCTGGACTCGTCGTTCTGCTTGTGAAAAAGATAGAAGGTGTTGTCATTTTAGAGCACTCCCACAACACTCTTACAACAACACATCATCCCTATGCCAACAAACGTCGTCTCCCACATCGACAAAACGCCAGCATCCACGCAAGCATAAACGTCGACCGGGACTCTAGCGTGGGTGAGACCAATGTTTTTAACTTATGTAGGCGACGCGTTATCGGTATGATGCTAAAATGAGCTCACTGATACCGTCGCTTGAAATATTTTGGCCGATGTGTAAGTGCAAACGCGAGATCGGTACGACCCAGTACAGTCAGCTCGCTGAAGCTAGTTTCGCCGAATTCATCGGGAATGCGTCTGCGTCCGGGGCTGCGAATGCAGGCGTCGAGGTTCTTATGCACAGAACAGTTGTCGACAAGTTGCGGTGTTGTGAGCTCCGCGAGGTCGTTCCGAGACAGTTGATCATCGCGCAGTCGACTGGTGTACACGTGGAACGCATATTGCCTACAGCATTGCCATCACCGCTGAGAACGACTGGAGTCCTCGAGTGGTACGGTCGCCAAACCAGCGTCGTAAAATGAATATCCTCGTTCTCATCTACGTCTACGTCGTTGCGTTCATCCAGTGGGTCCATGAAATGTTGACAACAGTGTACCTGTGTCGCCTCAACGTAGAACGCGATGATACCGGACATAAACGTCTTTTTGTCTACTTCGCTGGGCGCAAAGCACTGACTGATTACGAGGAATGTCGACTCGGATGCGGCTTCCTCCTCAAAGGAACCTATCTCTCCAACAAGAAAGAAGACCTCTCCATCCCCGTAGTGATCGGCGACAACTTCAACTGAAAACGTATATCCCCTATACGAAGCCGATTGAGGCCAGCGACGTTTACTCTTCACCGAAACGTCGGTTCGGAGTCGGCATATCGAGGTCGAAAACGTCGACCGATACGTCAACTTCAGGCATCGAAAACGTCGACCGAAACGTCGACCCGACCGTCGACTTTGGGTATCGAAAACGTCGACCGAAACGTCGACCCGACCGTCGACTTTGGGTATCGAAACGTCGATTCGACCGTCGACTACACGTCGTCCTTCGGGTAGCGCGAGCCCGATGCCCTTCGGGTGGTGTGAGCCCGATGCCATTCGGGTGGCGCGAGCCCGATGCGAAGCATCGGGCGTATTCGATGGTGGACGGACAGTTGACTTTGGGTGTTGAAATCGTGTACTCGATCGTCGACTCCACGTCGGGTCGACGATTCGTTTGTTGGCTCGATCGTCAGTGGATGTCGTCGGAAGCGTCGGCTATGGGTATCGATATCGGGAACGTCGGCTCGTCCATCGGCGGATAAGCGGTTGGCGATGGACTGCTAAGATAAAATGACAACGATCGATAACAAGTTGCGCCTGATTATTGTGAACAAAGTCGTTGCCGTCATTTCACGAACGCTGGAGCGATCACGTATCGGCAACATTGTGCAGAACATCAAGATGATGTCGCTGAGGCTTCTTGGCGACACCATCAATGTCGACAAACTTGATGCGTATTGTCGGAAAGTGGCTGAGTTGTTCTTAAGTAGCCTTGTTAGCCGAGGCAAGAACGTTGGCCTTGAGGCGGCACAGTCTCTTTTGCAGCCCATCACGCAAGCGTATTTGAAGTCGCAGCATTCTGCTGGTCGCAAAGGTAGTAGTGGTGCTTCCTCTTTGGTTAAGCTTAACGCGCTCAAAACTTCGCCCAGAGTGGTCGTTGCTCACTGTCGGACAACGGTTGACGTCATGCAGAAGTGGGCCAAGGATAATGAGTATACATCATTCGGCGAAGTGATCGCGACGCCGTGTGGTGGGTGCAAGTACGTTCCGCGAGCGAGGACGGGCGAACGCGATCAGAGATGCGTGTACATCAATGTCCCCAAGATGTGTGAGACCTTTTACGTCTTTCGTATTGATCCGTGTAAGCTGGCTGACATTGGAATGACACACACCGACGTCTATAGAGTCATCATGAGCCGTCCGGGTCTCGGCCTCATTATACACCCACCGGCAACATTCACGTTTGAGCTGTGCCCAGACGAAATCGGCCATGGCTACCTCTCGATCTTCAATGACCGCGTACGCCTACTCATGGATGCCTGCCTCAAAGGCATTCGTGGCGTCGAACGCATCGAAATCAGAGCAAGCAAAGTGTCCGACGTCGTTAAGTGTGCACACTACGATGGTGAACACACATTTCTCTACCATGCGCCAGAGATCGATCTCTTCTTTCCGCGCGATGAGCTCATCAAGCGCCTACCGTCGGGCCTCGCTGCCGAGTTCGTTGATGACTGCCCCATGCACATTCATGTGAACGGTAAGGTGGACATTAGTGATCTCGATCAGACTCCGCACAAATACATCGCAGTATGCGGAACCATGTCATTCAAAGACATCCTCAAGAAGTTGTCGGACGCCAACATTGGCATACGGAAGGACTGCATTTGGAGCAACGATCCCGTCGAGATGACCGAACACTACGGCATTACCGTCGCCCAAAGCATACACGAGTATAATTATTGGCAGTCGCTGACTGACAACGGCTTTAGCCTCGCATATGTCCACATTGCTGTTTTCTGTGCCAAGATGTTCGGCTACAACCTCTGTCCGATCACGCCACAGGGTTTCAAAAGCATGCAGGGCATCACACCTCTCGATCGCCTCGCGTATCGCGATTTCGTAAGCGAGGTGAGCACGCTACCGGTCAATCAAGAAGAACGCTTTCCCGTCAGAGGCGTTATCCCAAGTGTACTCATGGGGAAGCCATATACCTTCGGAACGAACTACGCTGGCTACGAGATTGATATGGACGCACGCCAAAGAGTAATTGATATGTGCTCAGATGCCCGCACCGTTCAACACTACGGTCAACCTAGGGACAGCGCGACTGGCCGCACATACGCTGACGTCGACTTTTATGGAGTCGGCAGTGTCCGAAAGATCACGAGTGGCCTACGCCGTACCCTGGTGCTACCAAGCGAAGACAATGTCGACTTTTACGGAGTCGGCGACGGCCACAAGACAACAAGCAAAAACGACGCCTAGCCCACTTATATCATATAAGCATCCCGACAGCGAAAGCACGTCAAACAGCCAAAGGTCGAGTCAACGTCCCCGACACTCCTTGTCGACTCCGAACCGACGTTTTCGTCGACCGAAGTCGACGGCAAAGTCGACGATCTCGATACTCGAAGTTGACTCCGAACCGACGTTCGAGATCGATCGGTAGTCGACGTTTCCGTTGTTGGCCAGGGCAACTAAAATGCTCAATCCTTTCATTGCCGATAACAATTTGTGTGCCGTCGATGGCGACAATTATCTGTTCTTCAGGCTGGTCGATGGCTCGACGGGTGGTTTTTACGAAGTCTTTCATAAGCTCGGGACACCAGTCATCTACACGTTCTCAACACGTACGAGAAACGGCAAGCTCATCGAGAACACGATCACGGACTC
This sequence comes from bacterium, assembly GCA_021825025.1. The sequence goes on along the minus strand of JAKAIP010000003.1, from coordinate 4,557 downwards.
GGGGAAAAGCCCTCATCTGAAGGCGTTTGGTCTCATTCGCGATAAGTATTCCGAAAGCACTCGCCCTCTCGTGCCCATCCGGTACCACAAGGAAGAATACTTCAAGCAACTCAAGGACCTTCCGAATGACAAGATGCAACCGTTCTTCGACGCGAACCGCCTCCTGTGTTCGCTGATGAGTACTAACCGCACGCTTGCTATGGTTATCGAGATGCTTTCTACGAGGGGTTTGACCGACGACAATGTCTTCGCTCTCATCCGAACAAACGTTGGAGATGCCCCACTTGAGGACACGTTTGCATACCGAGTGATCAAGGACGAGCACATTGGTGAGACTATCGTCAAAATTCGTGAGGCCGATCTTGTCTACTTTGTTGAGGACGCTACTGATCGCGAACAATCGCTTTTCCACAAAGGCAAGCTCATTCTTACCAAGAAGGCCGGGTCGCCTGATGCGTGTGCCTTCGTCAGTCGCAAAGGCCTGTTTTACGTCGACGATCGCCGTCGTCTCGTCTCTTTTGACGGCGGCTCTATGTTCTCGATCACGGAGTCTGAGTGGCATAACGCCTCCAAAGAAGCTATCTTTGCATTTCGAGAGGCCAACTTTGTTTTGCCGACTGGTGATTCCGAGCGTCGACCGATCGAGGACAAACAGAACCAGCCTAAAGCAGCCTTGACCACCATGGCTACCTTTATCGCGCCCACTACATGCAAGAAGATCGATGCTCTCATCCTCCGCGATGGCGACAAGAAGGCCAACCTTGCAGGCATCATCGGTTCGCGCCGTCTCGCCAAAGGTTCCGGCTTTTACGTACAGCCAAAGCTCGATGGCAATCGTGTGTGCGTATTCATCGAGGGAACCAGCATAGGCTACTTCAGTCGCTCCGGCAAGAAGTTGCCGGTCAAGTTCAACAATGCATTTGACGATGACATCCGTCGTCTCCAGCAGGCGATTGCCAGTGGGCGAGCGTTGGACGGTAAGCTTGCCCTCTTTGAGGGTTCGTCCGCGACCCTCGAAGAGGGTCGCAAGCTTTTCGTCGACTGCGAATGTTATAAGCATGGATTGACGTTGCAGCAAATCACGGGTCCCTGCAATCGCGATAACGATGACAACGACTTTGCCCAACTCAACCTACATGTTTTATCATACGCCATCGGTCAGATGTCCTTCAAGGAAACTATGGGCATTCTTGCGGGCATCGATGCCAAGTCGTTCAAGCGTATCCAGATCAACGCGTCCAAGTGGGTGTCGACTGTTGGCGATGCCGAGGCGTACATGGACGCTGCGATTGCCAACGGCTACGAGGGCATTGTTTTGTATCCGGAGAATGAGCATTATGAGTTTGGTAAAGAGCGTTTGTATAAGGTGAAGGCTGTTTCCGATGGTGAGTGCTATCCGATTGGTTTTATTGCGTCTCCGGCTGACCCTGATGCCATTGGTAGTGTTCGTGTGCGGGCTAAGCGCTATCTCGATAACGAAGGCGACGACTACATCGAATTCGCTGTGTCTGCTGCCCTCACCAAGGATCTACGCGTCGACTCGATGCATAACGATGACTTCGACCGAGCACTCGGTAAGCCATACACCATCGTTTGCGATGCCTTCTCTGACGACGGCATTCCCCTCCGCGCACGCTTTAAGCAGCCCTTCACTCCCGATAGTTGGCGTCGCGATCTCGAACCAGTGCCAGCGCCGTCGACGGTTCCGACACCGCCCGCGGTCGCGCCTACGCCGTCAGTCCACGCGGGCCCGCACGTCAATGATACCCAATCCGATGACGTCACGGACACCGAAGACGAGGAATCCGACTACGAGAGCGCAGACGAAGAAGAGACCACAGAGAACGGGAACAGGGACGAGGAAGAAGAGGAAGAAGCAACAGCCGGCGATGACACGGACGGAAACGAAGAGGAGGAAATGTACGATGATAGCGATCGAGACGACGATAGCGAGGACGACGGAGACCCGGGTGAGAAGGTCGTTCGCGACGCGTGATCATGCTTTTTGCAGCGATGTATACAAGTATATACAGTCCACGTGCGGCGCGTAGCCAGGCATTAATTTGTCGCTTTTAGGAGAACCGTGAAGTGAAGGGCAACTAAAAATGCCTAGTTCCAGCGATCGCTCCATCGTGAAGAAGGTCGGCCTCAACGAGAAGAAGGGGACCGTCGGACTCATCCGTGTTAGCCACACAGATGCACTTGCCGATATCAAGAAGGGCAAGAACTATCTTTTCAAGCGCCAGCGCGTCCACCAAGACGGCACCCCTGACCTCACCGCAGCCGACTACATCCTTGCTGGCTCGCCAAGCCTGACCGATGTCAAAAAAGGCCTTTCCAAGCGCTCCGTCGCCGTTGTCGACGACAACTACGCCCTCGTCGGACGAGTTAACGCAAGCGAGTTCGAGGAAGAAACCGGTCTCCGTGGACACGTCCGTCGTACTGCCGAGCTGACTCCCGCCCAGGCAGCGCAACGCGCCGCCATTCCTGTCGTGAACCACGCCGATGGCGTCTTCACCCACGAGTATTTCGAGGACGTCATGCTCCCCAAGCTTCAGGAAGAATACACCCGCCTCCCCTACATCAAGGGCGCAATCAAGAAGATGGTGGCCAACGGCATGAGCGAGGACGACGCCAAACGCCACTTCGGCAGCGAAGTTCTCAATAGCATCCGCTCGATCCTCATCGAAGCCGCCTTCAAGGTCCGCATGAACAACACCGACATCACTGCCGAGACCAAGCGCTTCATGCATGCGGACGACGCAACTCCCGAGCAAGTCTTCACCCAGTTCCGCACCTGGCGTGATCTCAATGGCTTCAACCACAAGCTCGTCCGCATCGACGCGAACCCTGAGGCCAAAACCGCGAGGGGCAAGATGGTTCGCTACCAGGCACGCCACTACGGCGAATGGGCAAAGCACCAATACGAGCACTGGGCGCACGACATCCCGATCGACGGCTACGTCCAGCTTAACCGCGATGCCGGTCGTGCCGAAGGCGACTTCTTCAGGCAACAAGACAAATCGGAAACCAACGCTGCCCGCAACATCCTCCGCACCGGCGAACGCGCCATGGAAGAACGCATCCGCGTCGCCTACAACGCACACAAGAACGGCGAACGGGCTCCCCGCCTTGAGTAAACAAAACCACACAAGCTATACCTCTATAGCACCCACTCCGTCGACCCATCCGTCGACTCGGCCGTCGATCCGTCGACTCGGCCGTCGATCCGTCGACTCGGCCGTCGATCCGTCGACTCGGCCGTCGATACGCCGGTTTGACCGTCGACTGTCGAAACGTCGAGTCGATGCTTGGGTGCCAATGGGCGCACATTTAGTGATAGGGTATCATTAACGAGCACACATTTAGTGATGGGGTATCATTAACAGCGCCTACCGTCGACTTTACCGACGGCAACATCGGCTAATGATAGGGTATTATTAACGTATCCACGCTAATGATAGGGTATCATTAATGGACACACATTTAGTGATAGAGTATCATTAACGAACGCACATTTAGTAATAGGACATCATTAACGTGGACACGTCAACGATAGGGTATCATTAATGACGTCTACCGTCGACTTCACCGACGGCGACATCGGCTAATGATAGGGTATCATTAACGTGTCCACGCTAATGATAGGGTATCATTAACGTATCCACGCTAATGATAGGGTATCATTAATGACTCCGCAGAACGAAGCCGTCGGCGACAACAACGATGCGGTCTCCTTGGCGATAACGCTGGCTATGCCGAATTCGCGGCGTGGACAAAATGGACAATCTCACGCAACCTTTGACCAGACTACGCGATCCCAACGTAGATCATGGGCAACTATCGGAAACCGAAAAGCGCATCATTTCCTACGTTAAGTTCGCGGTGGATGCAGGTGTTATCGAGAAGATTGAGCGGACTGATGGCATTCATGATTACTACGTCCGCTTCCTCACATTTCGCCTTCCACCCGGTCTATACGTTCTCGACGGACAACGGATATGGACACCGGTCGACACCGGTATGCTCGGTGCATGTTTTCTTGTTGGCGCGCCACGCGATAGCATGCCCATCTATGGGATGACCCTTTTCAAGTTCTCCAAAGTGCATTACACCCGAAACTACGTCGTCGTCTTCACCGGCTGCGTACAGACGAATTCTGGCCTGCGCTTCCTGTCGTCAATACAAGGCTTCTCCGCGTACAATCCAGACGTCGTTGGCAAACGTGGTAAGGTCAACATGGAGCATCCAGTCGCGGCATGCCCCGGCATCAGCCCAAAAGCAGAACTGGCCTACATATTTGCCGAGTTAGCCATCACCGAAGGACCAAAGACAACACGTGAGGTCGACGATGTTGAGGAAGTCTACGACGAAGAGGCCGACGACTACGAAGACAACTAAATGGTGCTGAAAATGGACTTTGGCGTGATCATAGCAATCGGAATAGTCGTTGTGGTCATCGTTGCGTTCTTGATCTACTACTTCGGATTCTCGACGACCAACGCGACGCACTCATTGACGTACCAGGGCAAAATCGTCTACACGTCCAACGCAACA
>JAKAIP010000186.1 GCA_021825025.1 bacterium | reverse complement strand
AGTGACAACTCTCGTACTTGGCGGTACTGCTCTCCTTATCGCCGTGCAGGTTATTCTCGACTTTACCCAGAAGATAGACGCACAAATATCGCTTCGGGAATATTAAAGGTGCTACAGTAAAAGGATGGACACACGCACAGTATTCTTTATAGGGAAGCCAGGGTGCGGGAAGGGAACACAGGCAAAGCTGCTTGCCGAGAAGACAGGGTGGCAGGTTATTTCTGCGGGAGCACAATTCCGTGCTATCGCATCTGAAGATACGCCGGTTGGCCGAAAAATAAAGTCAGAAATAGATGTGGGCGATCTCGCACCACACTGGTTTGCGATGTACCTCTATTTGAAGGCGCTTTTTAGTGTGGGTGATACGGCGAGTGTTATTTTCGATGGATTCAACCGCAAGGTACCAGAAGCGGAACTGGTGATTGACTCACTCAAATGGCTTGGTCGTCCCATCACGATCATAAGTATCGTGGTATCGGACGAAGAAGTTCGTCGTCGTCTCGCGGGGCGCAAGATAACTGAGGGGCGAGCAGACGACAATGCTGTCGATGAGCGATTAAAGGAGTACTACGAGTTTACCGACCCGGCGCTCCAACTCTTCCATACAGAAGGGAATCTGATTGAAGTCGATGGCGAACAGGCACCGGAGGTTATCGCCGCTGCAATTACGAGGGCACTTGGTATCCAATGACAATTAAGAATGATGCGGAGCGAGCATATCTCATCGAAGGCGGCCGACGTTTGGCGGCAGTCTTAGACGCGCTCCGAAAGAAAGTGGCACCAGGCGTCACGACCGAAGAACTCGATGATCTCGCGGAGCAGCTCATTCGTGAGGGTGGCGATGAACCATGTTTCCTTGGGTATACGCCAGAAGGAGCAGGACGACCATACCCAGCGACACTCTGCGTTTCGATAAACGATGAGGTCGTGCACGGGATCCCAAATGAATCAACGCGAGTCTTGAAAGAGGGGGATATTGTTGGGCTTGATCTTGGCTTGCGACACGAGGGTATTGTTGTGGATGCGGCTATTACCGTGCCTGTCGGCCAGGTAAACGAGGAGACAAAGAAACTGCTGCGTGCCACAGAATCAGCACTCACGGCGGGTATTGCGGCAGCAGTGCCGGGGAAGCATGTCGGAGACATTGGGTATGCGATTCAACAGGAGATCGAAAAAGCAGGATTCAAAGTGATCAAAGAACTGGGCGGGCACGGTGTCGGAGAGTTGGTGCATGAGGAGCCATTTATTCCAAACTACGGTCGCCCGGGTGAGGGCGAGGTGCTTGAGGAGGGTATGGTTCTTGCGCTCGAGCCAATCTCAAGCGCAGGGAAAGCATCGGTGATGCTTTCGGCCGATGGGTATACATTCCGAACGAAAGATGGCTCGAAAAGCGCTCATTTTGAGCACACGATTCTGCTCGAGAAGTCGGGGCCGCTCGTGGTGACGTGCGCATCCTGAGCGAAAGCTTGAATCGAAGCACGATAGGCATCGTCTCGCCGAATGCAGGGGGGTATAGTATGCTGTAGCCTATAGCAGGCCTGCGTTGAGCAGGATTTATTTTAAAATATATGGAACATCCGAAAGAAGAAAAGACGCTTATTATACTGAAGCCAGATGCGGTGCACCGCGGACTCATGGGAGAAATTATCGGACGTTTTGAGCGCAAGGGACTCAAGATTGTGGGTCTAAAGATGGTGCAGCTTGAGGATGCGATGATCGATGCACACTATGCGCATATCAAGGATAAACCGTTCTTTGCCGGCATTAAAAACTTTATGAAGACATCACCGGTCGTGCTCATGGTCCTCTCGGGGATTAATGCGGTGAATGCAACACGACTTATTGTCGGCCCAACGAAGGCGTACGAAGCCGATGCAGGAACGATTCGCGGCGACCTATCGCTGTCGACGCAGTCGAATATGGTGCACGCATCAGACAGCGTCGAGAGTGGCAGCGAGGAAGTCGCCCGCTTTTTCGAGAAGAGCGAATTGTTTGCGTACAAGCGCAACGATTTCGATTACATCAACGCGGAGGAGGTATTCTAAAGGTCGACGTTGTCCACAGCCCTCTCGGAGGGAAGAGGTATACTTGAGAGTGGAGCTGTTCTTGAAAACGCAACTTGCCTATTTCACGGGACCTCTGCATTGAAGCGTGCTTGGTGAAGTCCGCAAGGAAATCCGAAAGCCGTGGTTGCTTTTCCCACCTGGCAAGATAAAGTTGCATACTAAGAACAGTTCCGCAAAAATCCTCATCATTCATGATGAGGATTTTTGCGTTCTGAACAGTCGTGAGGGACTGTTGCGTCCCGAGCAAAGGCGAGGGGCTGTAGGGCAGTGTATAGTAGAGGGATGAAACTTTCATTCTATGGCGGTGCGGGGAAGGTGACCGGTTCAAATTTCCTCATTGAGGGGGTCCGCGGGAAAATGCTTGTTGATTGCGGTATCGAGCAAGGTATCGATTTCTGTGAAGAGTGTGTGTATGGCCCGTTCCCCTACGATGTTGCGAGTATTGATGCGCTCGTGCTGACACATGCGCACCTCGATCATGTGGGGCGTATCCCGAAACTTGTCCACGATGGATTCCGAGGAAAAATCTATATGACTCCGCCGACAAAGGATCTCGCCGAGCTTATTTTGCGTGACTCAGTCGATATTCTTGGTCAAGAAGCTGCTCATCGTGGGCGACTTCCGCTCTATGAGGGACCTGACGTTGATCTGACCTTTTCTCTTATCGAGACGCTCGACTATCATACAGAAAAGG
>JAKAIP010000185.1 GCA_021825025.1 bacterium | reverse complement strand
TCCCGGATGAAGAACAGTGCCGCGAGGAAGTACATGTCGAACATGCCGACGGCAGCAAGCGTGCCCGCGACGAAGGCGACAACCGGCCCCTCGATGAACGAGAGCGGGACGAGTATCCAATACCGATACTGCAGTATGAGGTGCGTGATGAAATCGACCGACATCGTTGTGATAGTAGTATACCCCGCTTTCGCGGACCAGAGCGGAGAGGATGGGATTCGGTCAGGAGTAATGCTCTCACCGTCGTTCGAGCATTCTCACGACCCTGGCTCGCGGTTTCGCCTGCTGGCGAAACATCGCTCCGTCGTTCGAATCCCACCCGCGCGGCGCGCAGGCGCCCCGCTCCCCTCCGCTTCCTCGCGGAGCTGCGTCAGCGGGCTACTCGGGGTTCAAGATTCTGAGGTCAAGCACCATAAGGGTATTCTAGCGCATTTTGTCATGCGTTCCTGAGGTACTCGGGTCGCGGTCTCATTTTTCACAAATGAGACTAATGAGACGATTTAAGGCTTTTCTCGCGTCTCATTCTCACTTGTTTTATGACCTCTCGTTTTGGTCGGTCTCTCCCCCATTTCCGCTTCTCCTCGGGTGGAACTACTCACAAGAAGCAACTAGCAAAAAGGAGATAGGAAGCGGAAATGATACAATTGCGACATGATAGAAACCATCCAGGCCACCGGCACCACAGAACCCTCAAAATTAAGACAAATGCTGAACAAGGTACCGGAAGTTACCCTCTACTTCTGGATCATCAAGATTCTATGCACCACGGTCGGTGAAACGGCTGCAGACTTTCTTAATACCAACCTCAATTTAGGGCTGACCGGCACTTCACTCGTTATGGGCGCGTTACTCGTCGTCGTTCTATTCTTCCAGTTCAGGGCAAAGAAATATATCCCTTCGACATACTGGCTCGCGGTAGTTCTTATTAGTGTTGTCGGTACCCTCATTACAGACAATCTCACCGACAACTTTGGTGTCTCTCTTGAAACCACAACGGTGGTATTCGCAATCTGTCTCGCAGTGATATTTGCCGTATGGTACGCCTTTGAAAAGACGCTCTCCATACACTCAATCCTCACGACCCGCCGCGAAGCATTCTATTGGCTCACAATTCTCTTTACCTTTGCGCTCGGCACGGCAGCGGGTGACCTCACCGCAGAGAAATTCAATCTCGGCTATTTGACCTCACTGTTTATATTCGGTGGCCTTATCGCACTTGTAACGGCCTCGCACTATGGCCTCAAGGCCTACCTGGGTGCAGAGCATCGACGTTTGACCTCAAATGCGGTTCTGGCCTTTTGGCTTGCGTACATTTTGACCCGTCCACTCGGTGCTTCTATCGGCGACTATTTCTCACAAGCCCAAAGTGACGGAGGTCTTGGTCTTGGCACCACCGTGACCAGTGCCATCTTCCTTGCTTTGATTCTAGGACTGGTTATTTATCTCACAACCACCAAAAAAGACGAGATCGTTTCAGCGACATAAGGAAAACTGGGGATAACTTTTGACCCTTATACCGCGCCATATTTTTCAGTCACTTTAACAAGGCTTGATAAGCATTGATAAGCGTTTGGGGCTTTTAAAATTGCGACTAAAACCGGACTTGGTAAAATAGCCAGTAAGAGTTAACCCTCCAAACGGTCTTCGTTGCGGATATAAACAGCTAACTCTCTTTATTTATCGAAATGAAAGAGTGTCTTTTGCTGTTACCAACTAACCTCACCTAAGCCGGTCGACTTATAGCGCTCGTGCAAACTCTGCACAGCGAATCCTTTATCGAAAGCATTCGACGCTTTTTCTATTAGCAGTCTATTAGAAAAATCATATGACTAAGAAACTCGAGTGGCACACCGAGAAAAGACGCGCAGGAGATCTTACCTTGTGCGAGAACAATCCGAACATCAATACCGTGCAGCAGTTCAGTAAGTTGAAGGAGAGTATACGGCGTGATGGATACGTCGAGATTATCGTGATCGATATCGATGGGACTATCGTTGCGGGTGCACATCGCCAGCAGGCAATGCTCGAGATGGGTATGACCGATGTCGAAATTGACGTCCGAGCGCCGAACCGAAAGCTCACCAAAAAAGAATTCCACCGATATCTCATCGCGAGCAACGCACTGCGCGGAGAGTGGAATTTCGAGCGCTTACGTGAATTTGATCAAGGCCTTCTGCTCGACCTCTTAGGCGAAGATGATCTGTCGCATCTCTGGGATGACCAGCTCGAAATTGAGGATGATGGATTCGATGAAACTGCTGAACTCGCAAAGATCAAAAAGCCGACAGTACACCTCGGCGATCTGCTACAGCTCGGCGACCACCTGCTTCTTTGTGCGGACGCAACTGATCCTGCAATGGTGCAGAAGCTCGTCGGCAACAACAAGATAAATTTCGTCGACGTAGACGCGCCCTTCAATATCAAATGGTCATACAGCGGCAAGAACGGAAAGTATGGCGGTGCCGAGCGAGATGATAGGACGCTCGATGAGTATCGAGCGTTTATGAGATCCCTCATCCAAAACAGCATCGCGGTAAGTAGGCCGGACGCGCATTACGTCTTCTGGTGCGATGAACGCTGGGTGTGGCTTCTGCAACAGCTGTACCAAGAGCTTGGTATCGACTCCAAACGACTATGTGTCTGGGTAAAAGACAACGCGATGCCCACACCTAAGGTGGCGTTCAACAAGTGCACAGAGTTTGCGGTGTATGGAACGATTGGTGTCCCCTATATCAATGACCACATCAAGAATCTCAACACGATTGCTAATAAGGAGGTCGGCAGTGGTGCGCG
>JAKAIP010000184.1 GCA_021825025.1 bacterium | reverse complement strand
CACGCCGCCGGCGTCGTGCTGCTGCTGTTCGCCGCCGCCGCCGTCATCGCGCTGATCCTCAACCCGCTCGTGCGGCTGCTGCAGCGGCGCGTGCGGTTGCCGCGCATCGCCGGGATCATCGCGGTGTACGTCGCGTTCTTCACGATGCTGCCGGTGCTCGAGACCAATATCGAGGATATCTCGAGCTTGGTGTCGACCAACATTATCTCCGCGACGGATGGACATCTCTTCTTCTCGCCGCTTCGGCATGCGGAAGGTGTCTTCCCCGCGATCATACCGGATGCGTCGGTGACGCGTGTGGGTCGCAAGACACAAAATACGCTCACGACCCAACTCTCTCTCCGCGTGCAAGCGCTGCTTGCGGAACATGAGCGTCAGCAGCGATATAGTCAGTTTGGGACGCAGCTCTCGCAAAAGACGCGACGCATCATTGCGCGTGGACAGATACTGCGGGTTCTCCTCAGCCAGGAGCAGATGTCGGCAATACCGCTTGAGGCGCAGGTCGTACTTCTCTCGCTCGTCTTCACTACGTTTTTCGATGACAAGGACGTCGCGTTTGCGACACGCTTTCGTCGTGCGCTTACGGACGCAGTTATGCGCGCCGATGCCGACCCGGTAGCGGGGCCGGTTGTCGTGAGTGCGCGTCGAGGTTCGATATCGCTTGATCAGTTTCTGCGGAAGCTCTCCGAAGCGCTGCCGTATTTCACTGCCGTATGTCAGTAGCTACAGGAGAAAAAGGTCGGGATCTCGAAGACTTGGAGACAGTCCAATTTGTGGCGTCGGCGCTTTTCGATGTGAGTGCGGAGAAGATTGGTCGCCTGCGCACGGCGTTTGAGAAGAACGGCGTGTTCTATAACGATATCAGCGATTTGTATGAATCTATTAAACATACCGCCATCGGTCGTAATGATCTTCCTGCGGCACCGCCCGGCGAAGTTCGGAAGATATTTGTTGCGTTCACATCGAATGTGCGTTTTTACGGCTCAGTGAACACCGACGTGATGGTAGCGTTTCTTGAACGTCTCGCTACGGAACCTGCCGTTGATGCGATGATCATTGGGCGAACCGGGAAGGTCTTTATGGAGGGAGGGGACGGCGAGAAGAGTACGAAACCGATAACGTATCTCTCGTTTGAAGCCGATGAACCGACTAAAGATGAAATGCAAATCTTTCTTGATCGGGTTGCGGCGTACGACGAGGTGCATGTGTTCTACCCATCATTCGTCAATGTGTTCTCGCAGCAGGTGGCGTCGATCGACATTACGCATACAGCCGAGAAGGGGACCCCCGAGCCTTCAGGAGAGGAAATTGATTACATTTTCGAACCAGAACTCCCCCAGATCATCCACTTCTTCGAGACACGAGTACGCTACCTGCTCTTTCAGCGGGTGGCACTCGAATCAGAGCTTGCCCGCACCGCCGCGCGCCTCTTCGCTATGAATCGTGCGCAAGATCGGGTGGGCGAAGAAATCGCAAAAGTTCGTCACATTATTCGCAAAGATATGGAGAGCTTCAACGATCTGCGGCTTCTCGAATCATTCGCCGCTTTACCAAAATGGAAAACTTAAATACACACTTTGTCGGGAGAATAGCGAGCGTGCGCGGCCAGGTCGTTCTCGTGCACTGCGAGAGCGAATATCGACCGGCGCTGCAAGAAGTGCTCGTTGCCGAAGATACGTCGAGCGTGAAGCTCGAGGTGCACTCGTACTACGGGCGAGATCTCATTCATTGTCTGCTCCTCTCACCGAAGGAGGCGCTGTATCGCAATATGCGCCTCGTGAGTAATGGTTCGACCCTCACGATCCCGGTCGGAAGCGGTGTTCTTGGTCGTGCGTTTAATCTCTACGGGAATCCGGTCGACGGAGGACCTCGTATCGAGAGTACGGAGACGCGTCCCATTCACCCGGCACCCCGCCCGGCGCGTATTAGGCGGACCGAACAGCGGGCATTGCTCGAGACGGGCATTAAAGTGCTCGATTTCTTCGCGCCGCTTGTCGAGGGCGGACATCTCGCGCTTGTCGGCGGTGCAGGAGTGGGGAAGACAGCGCTTATGACGGAGGTCATTAGGAATCTTGCGGAGACTCATCCCGGTGTCACGCTGTTCGCTGGTATTGGCGAACGTATTCGCGAAGGATTCGAGCTTTGGCAATCGCTCAAAGAGACCGGAACGCTCGCGAAGACGGCGCTTATCGTTGGACACATTAATGAAAATGCCGCGATTCGTTTTAAGATTGCCGCTGCCGCTGCAACGCTGGCAGAGTATTTCCGAGACGAAGAACGAACGAACGTGCTCTTCTTCGCGGACAACATCTTCCGCTTCGTGCAGGCAGGGAACGAGCTCTCGACCCTGCTCGAGGAGATCCCTTCAGAGTACGGGTATCAGTCGACGCTCCAGACGCAAGTTGCTCAGTTTGAGAACCGGCTTTCGAGTAATAGCAGCGCCTCTATTAGCTCGATACAGACAGTCTATGTTCCTGCAGACCAGTTGACCGACCCTGCCGTGGCAGCAGCACTCCCGTACTTCGAGGCCGTCGTGATGATCTCACGCGAGATGAGTCAGGAGGGACGATTCCCAGCGGTTGACCTGTTGAAAACGAAATCATCGATTCTCGATAGTTCGCTCTTCGACACGCGCCACTTCAGTGCACTTACGAGAGCTATTGATATCCTGAACCAGTATGACCGTCTCGTCCGCATCGTGTCTATCATCGGTGAACAGGAATTGTCAGCACAGGACCGTGTTATTTACGAACGTGCTTCTCGTTTACGAAACTATATGACCCAGCCATTCTTCACGC
>JAKAIP010000183.1 GCA_021825025.1 bacterium | reverse complement strand
TCCTTACCGTGGTCTTCGGCGACACGTTGCTCGCCAACACGGTCTTCAACACGAACACGATCACCGACGGCAGTGTCCCGAATAACTACATCGTTCGTAGTCAGACGGAGGCCGATGTCTACGCCACGCGCCTCGTGCAGCCGGCCGGTAGTCTACTGTATCTGCCTGGCCTGTCGTCTGCCACCAAGACTTCGTTGTTGCAGCTTGGCGTCATGCCTGTTATCGGAATGCCCGACACATGGCAGGACGTGGTTTTCCACCAGGAAGCAAGCTTCTTCCCAGAGGTCGCCATCAATGGTCGTCGCGTGGCCACATACAGCGGTAGCTCGAGCACGCTGGTCGCGGTCGGGCTGGCCGACGGAACGTACACCAACGATGCCGACCAGACGGTGACGGTTTCCGGCGGAACGATCGCTGCGAGCTCGCTGCCGCTGACTGTGGGCTACATCACGTACACGGCTGTGCAGTTGTCGAGTACCAGCAATGTTCCGCAAGTGCTGACGCTTGGTACGGACTACCCGAACTTTGCCGCGGCCGACGCCGCGCTTGGCCTGAGCAAGATGCAGCACGGTCTTCACCCCGGTCTGACATACGTCCCAACAACGAACACCAGTGGCAACAAGGTCGATGCCTGGAAGGGAACGGGTTCTGTCTACTACAGCAACGGCATGGGCGGCGAATACCAGATCACAGGAAACTTCTGAGCATGCTTGATTGCATCCTATATCCATATAGGGCATAACAGTTTGTACTACAAAATGTCAACGACCAAGAGACCTTCAAGCAAGCTTATGAATACGTGCGATAGACTTTTCGGCTTCCTCTTCGACGACGAACAGGATGACCTATACGAACAGGCGGACGACACTAAGGCGTTGCGTAAGCGACTTTTGTCGCTTTTCGGAGATCGACGTACCCAAGACGACGTCAGGGACATCGAACTGATGGCCTCGCTGAAAGAGAAGAAGCTGGCCACAATCTTCGTCAGTTTTTACCGACGGATCCACTATGTCGAACTTGCATTCTTCGAGTCCGACTACCCGGAAGACGATCGAGAAGCCATCAGAGTGTTCACCACAAAGTTCCGCAACGGCACCTTCGGAAGCCGAAAATACATCGAAGAATACTCCGCCCACAGCGAACGCATCCGCGAACTAGTAGCCAGCATGTGATCATCCATCTCCGCGCCTCTATATCCATATAGACGCCATTTACTCCGCCTTATGACTAGCTTTTGTGGATCAGGCGGATGTGCAAAATGGCAATACGTCTCGCAGTCGCCAAGGCGGTCGTTCCGAGCATACACGACGACTGTTCAGTGACGGTCGGCAAACGCAAGGGCACCGCATACGTTTTCAACGTCGACGAGGGCAGTCAGCAAGACGACGGCTACGTCAGACACATCAAGATACCTGGCGACAAAGCTTTTGTATACACCGGCCATCCTGGTGCACCTCCCGACAAAGCAGGCTTCATCCTACCGTACTGGGTAGCAATCAGCACCCGCAGAAGACTGTGTCCCACAAGCGGACTGAAGCCATTAGGCGAGTTAATCGACGTCCCCACGACTATCAAGCTACGTCCGCATCAAGAAGTCGATATGCGCCAAATCGTCGCCCAACTCAACGACAGAGGATGCTCGCTCTTTGTCGCCAGACCCGGCTATGGCAAGACCATTATGTTCATCTATGCCATCAGCGTCATACGCCAACGTACACTCATCGTTTTACCATCACGTCTAAATTTGGCCAAGCAAACGCAGAAGGCACTTGGCGACTACGTCAGCGGACAAGGTAGAATCGGTATTCTCGGCACTGACGGCATCATCAGTCCAGAGTGCGACATCCTCATCGCCATGGTCGGCCGTCTCGGTAAGCTCGGCAGACTCAGAATGAGGGACTGAACAGGACGCGAAAAGTACGTCAGCTTCGACCAATTCCCATTCGTCATCCTCGATGAAGTCCACATGTTGACGTCTGGCTACAACATATGCGGACTAATGAACATCCGGCCATCGCGAGTGGCCGCGTTCACCGCGACGCCTGGCGAGCGACATGACATCACCAAGCTGTTCGTCGGCGACAACGTCATCAAGGCAAGCGAGATCAAGCCGTGGCATGTCTGCTTTCCTCGTATCCATGCTTGCATAGACGCTGAGAGATTGCGCGCAATGGTCGACGAGGGCCTAGCGAAGATGACGACCCGTGGGCGGAAGGACGATGACAAATTCTGCAGCGACAAGCAGCGTAAACTCTTTGAGTATACCTACGGTATCAGCTTGTTGTCTGAGAGCAAGCAGTTCTTGGAGCACGTGGTCGCTATGGTGAAGTACTTTGTGGCCAGCGGCAGACGCGTTATTGTGATCACGATGCGCAATCTGATGACGCATCGGTTGCACCGTATTCTGAAAGACATGCTTGATGGAGGCATTACGGTGGAATACCTAGACAGCAAGAAGTCTACTTGTCAGAACTGCAGTGTCCTGATCGGAACGCATAAGAAGATGGGAACTGGTTTCGACGAAGCCAACGCTATCGAGGACTTTGTTGGCGACACGGCGAACACATTGATTTTCCTTGGTAGCATCAAGGATTACACATTGATGTATCAGGTAGCCGGACGTGTTTTCAGGTCGCCATCGCCGCTGGTCGTCTTTCCGCACTTTCCGGATCTCAGCTTTTCGGGCGGACACATCGATGCGCTTAACGTTATCATTGAGGAGCACATTCCAGAATGCACGGCCGACCATCGCTTGCAGAATGATCTCGAGCTATTACCCATCGAGGACATCGGCGACATCGATGATGAATTCTCCAATGAAGTAGACGAC
>JAKAIP010000182.1 GCA_021825025.1 bacterium | reverse complement strand
GGGAACTTCTCTCTCGCGTTTCGGCTTCCACAGAAAGAATCGTTGCGAGAACTATTGTGCTATAGCGGTCCACTCGCTGCTCCCAGCGCAAATCCCGAAGGATTACCACCAGCCACCACCATTGCGCAAGCGCGAGAATACTTTGGTACTCATGTTGATTTTTATGTCGACGAAGGAACTATTGTTGGCACCCCTTCAAAACTTATTACCATTGATTCCCAAGGAGACGTTACGGTGCTTCGGGGGTAGGCGTATAGGATGATTTAGGCAGATCAAGATGGGCGAACGCGTCGGAGTAAGTAAGACCTACTTTTTTTCCAGGATTGAAAATATTGAGCGGGTCGAATATTTTCTTTATCTCATAGAACAACGCGTACATCTCCTGTCCGAACATTTTTTCTACGTATGGCGTCCGCACTAAACCGTCGTTGTGTTCTCCGGTAATAGAGCCATGATATGACAACACGAGATTATAGACTTGGTGAGACAGTTCATCGATAATACGCGGGAGTCCTGGCTCTGATGGTTTTGCAAGCGGAATAATATGAAAATTGCCGTCACCCACATGACCGGCAACCGTATACGTGAGATGGTAATGAGAAAGAATTGCTTCAAGCTTCGGCAGAAACTCTGCAAGCCGATCCGGCGGTACAACGAAATCATCTATAAAGGGAACGGTGCGCATCCCATGCACTTTCTTGCGCAGCAGATTAAAACTTTCTCTCCGTATCGCCCAATATTTCCTCGCCTGCCGCTCTGATGGAGCTATTCGTACAGAGATATCTTTGGTTTCTTTGAGTTCAACGGCCAATTGTTCAGCACGATGTTCTGCTTCTTCTTGCGTAGCAGCACGAAATTCTACAAGCAGTACCAATTTAGGAATACCCCCCGTCAAAAGCATCCAAAATTCGGGCAAAAATGAAATGAGCAAGGAAAAGATGTTCGTTTTCATGGAGCGCGTAAACTCCGGAAAATATTTCACTCCTAATGCGAACGTATGGTCGTCGTATGATTCAAAACTATCAGGCTGATGTGCGAGCACCTGTGGTACCACCGCTCCCAGTTCGGACAAATGTTTAAGAAATATAACCACCATGGAAGCGTAAGGTTTTGGATGTACGAGACGTATGTCCGCTTTGGTAATAATGCCGAGCGTTCCTTGTGCTCCTACCATAAGCCGGGCAAGGTTGAGTGAATGCACACCGTCTCCCATATCCCAGAGTGCATACCCTGAAGAATTTTTTTCCACCTGTGGCTTATGCATTTCAATAACTTTCTGATGTGTAGTCAGAAGTGCCGCAACGCGACGATGTATTTCTCCTTCAAAGCTCTGTTCAGCAAGTTTTTGTTGCAATGCCTCTCCTTGTAATAGTCGCAGTGTATGGAGCTTTCCGTCAGAAAGCACCACATCCAGTGCTTCCACATATCGGGCAGTCTTTCCATATTTTAAATTTTTTTCACCGCCCGAGTTATTAGCCACCATACCTCCTACTGTATTGAGCTCTCGAGAAGCAGTGTAGCTCGGCAGTTCCAAATCATCCCGCTTGGTGCGGTTATCAAAATCGCGGAAAAACATACCTGGTTCCACACTCGCGATATCATGAGAGAGTCCGAGAAACCGATTACAATGTTTGGTCATATCAAGCACAATCGAATCAGTAAGCGGTCCGCCAGACATATCAGTCCCCGCTCCGCGGGCAGTGATGGAGATATGGGCCCTTCTCGGGTCTTTTTTTTGTTGTGCTACGTACTCTACAAGCGCTGAAACATCTTGTGCATCTTTCGGGAATATCACTACCTCTGGTGTGATGGTAAAAATACTGGCATCACGCGCGTACTGCTTTCGCATATCGGGGGTATCGATTACTTCCCCGCGCACGATACGTTTAAGTTCCTCAGCTAGTGGCATAGCTTAACTCAGTATACTAAGAAACATCCAAATATGATCATACTGATTCCCCAGTAAAAGCACTTTTATGCAAATCGTCCGCGTTTAGCTAACAGGTACACGGTTATCGTCATAAGGAACAGGAGTGCTTCGGTAAGTAGCCAGCACATGACAACATACGATGAAAGTTTCTGTTCTCGCATTTCCACTTCACGAAGCGAACGGCCAGCCAGCACATATCCAATACCGTTTTTGGAAGAAAAATGAAGAAGCACGACAGCGCTGCGCACACCCGGAGCCGGTTGCCAGGTAAAACGGCTCTCGATGCCCATAGGAGTGGTGACGGTATGATACGCCTGTGTCAGATTAAATACTCCTTGCGGAAGAGTTGGTGTTTCACCGTTGAGCACCGCCTGTGAGAGGAGCGGTACTCCCTGGTTATTGAATACCATAAGATACGACGCAAGACTTGTTGCTATATCTACTTTTCCAACCGGCACCACTTGATCGATTTGCTTTCCCGAGATGATCTGTGCCGCCGCATCTTCTGCCAGTTGAATCTGTGGGTCGTTTGCAGATGTGCGCATATCTTGCTGCACCACAAGGTATAGTAATCCGCATAAGAGCGTGACCGGGACGCTGACGTATGCAAACCAAAAGAGGAATTTCATATATGTCAGTATAACCTGAGCCTATAATCACAGGTTTCAATATCCATAATGGCCGTGTGATACACTACTGACGTCCATGCATACCTTTGTACAACTGTTTACCAATGCTTCTTATCTGCTTCTTTCTTTGCAAAATCTAAAGCCTCTTTCTCTCCTAAGTTTATTTTTATTTTACATTTTAAAACCGCATGTAGTTGTGACGACAACGGAATAGAACAATATTTCACCAGTAATATTTTGTGTTTTTAAATATTAAATAAAAATGAACTTTCT
>JAKAIP010000181.1 GCA_021825025.1 bacterium | reverse complement strand
CCCAATAGAGAGCGAGGAGAATGGGGATTTGAATAAATGCAATAAGAATGCTGGCAAACGGGTTCACCTGGGCTTCTTTATAGAGCGCCAGCGTCTCCACCGCTTCTTGTTCTTTATTTCCCTTATGAATTTCTTTCAGGGCTTTAATTTTTGGCTCCAAAATTTTCATTGCCCGTTGTGTCCGAGCTGCTTTGAGGGAGAAGGGGAGGAGAAGGAGGCGGATAGCGATCGTGAGGAGGATAATAGCCACCCCCACATCCGACCCCGGCACAATAGCGACTAATGCGACGAGCGCATTGTAAATCGGATTATAGAAGAATGTATGAAAGAAGGCGGATATCACAGCAAGAGAGGTTACGGGTAAATTTTCGAAAGTAGATTCCTCAATTCAAGGGTTAAGTCTTGATAGTTTACACTACTTGCAGCAGAACGAGGAAATATCACAAGTGCTGGCGGGAGAGGGAGTGTTCGAAGAGCCTCTAGAATCCGGCGTTTTAGGTGGTGCCGTGCTGAGGAGAGACGGACAACCTTTTTCGGAATAACAACCGCATATCCCTGGACATTTTCCGGGACGAGAATCAAAAAATATGGCGAAGATACGCGCCGGGACGTCTTTAACGCGGTTGTAAACTGAGCACGGGGGAGTCGTTCTCGACGGGAGAACACGACAGTTAGACGGCGAGGCTCGCTCGGCCTACTCGGCGACGTTTCTGGAGGATTTTACGGCCTGAGGCAGTAGCCGTACGGGCGAGGAAGCCGTGCGTCGTCGCGCGCTTCTTCTTTTTCGGTTGATACGTTCGTTTCGTGGCCATAACGTGATGGAATTAGGTTGTACCCATGATATTAACAGGTTCTCCACGAAACGCTAGTGTGCGAGCATTTCTGAATAAGCGTATACTCGAGAGAACTATGATCGACAAAAGTAATCCTCGTGAGCTTTGGGAGCATGTTTTAACGCAGATCGAGTTATCGATATCACCCGCAAATTTCAACACTTGGTTTCGAAACAGTTTTATTGTGAAAATAGGCGACGATGGGGTCGTGTATATTGGCGTTCCAAGTCAATTCTTTAAGGATTGGTTTTTGAAAAAATTTCATACCCTGCTCTTAAAGATAATTAGGGAAGTGTCCTACGAATTTCGCAATATTGAATATCTTATTGTGAAAGATGAGCATCGGAAAGTTCAAAAGGAGAATAAAAATGTCCGAAATGCTATAGAACTTCCTCTGCAAGAGTTCTATATCAATAAGAGCGATAATCTGAATCCTCGATATACCTTCGATACTTTCGTTATTGGCTCTTTTAACAATCTTGCGTACGTCGCTGCCCAGGCAGCACTGAATCGTCCGGGTATCACTTATAACCCGCTTTTCATCTATGGCGACACCGGAAGAGGGAAGACCCATCTTATTCAAGCCATTGGGAATCAATTTAAAAAACAGTATGAAGGGCGCAAGGTATTTTATCTCACTTCGGAGAAATTTGCCGTTGATTACACTGACTCTGTGCAAGCAGGGACTGCAAATCGTTTCAAAGATAAGTATCGCCAGTACGATCTTCTGATTATGGATGATGTGCAGTTCCTCTCTAAGAAAGATAAAACACAGGAAGAACTTTTCCATTTGTTTAATGCGCTCCACGATACGAATAAACAGATTATCTTTTCGTCAGATCGCTCTCCAACCTCTATTCCTGACATTGCTGAGCGCCTAAAAGGGCGCCTCGCGAGCGGTATGACCGTGGACATTAGCGAGCCTGATCCTGAGTCCCGTATGGCTATCGTGCAGAAAAAAGCAGCACTGCACGGCATTATGCTTTCTGATGAAGTTATCGAGTATATTGCCACTACTCTCTCAGGTTCTATCCGTGAACTTGAGGGTATGGTAAACAATATTGTCTGTCATGCTCAGATTAAAGGGTCGGCACCTGATATTGCTGAAGTGCGCCAATCTCTCCGTTCATTCAATCGTCCACAAAAAAGCATCTCGGTAAAAAATGTCGTGAATAAAGTCGCTGAATTTTACGGTATTGATGAGGAGAGTATCTATGAAAAAACACGAAGAAGGGAAGTGGTGCGTCCACGACAAATTATTATGTATCTTCTTCGCGAGGATTTTAATATTTCCTATCCTACAATTGGTTCAAAACTTGGTGGACGCGATCACACGACGGTTATCCACTCTTGTGAGAAGATAAAACGTGAAATAGTTGTTGATAACAATCTCATAAAGGAGATTCAAGATATTCGCACCTTACTTGTATGACCTTCTCCTCTCGGTTATCAACAGGTTCTCTCAATGGAAGTGAGAAAATTATACAATTACCATATAGCTTTTTTCTCTTATCCCCATTACCAACACCCTTAATAAGAATGGTATGAATATTTCCATTGAAAAAAAAGAATTCTCAGAGGCTGTGTATAAGGTGGCACGATTCGCAGAACGAAAAAGTGCGACACTTCCCGCACTCTCAGCTGTTCTTATTATTGCAGGCGATGAGGGTATTAAATTTCGAGCAACAAATCTGGAGACAGGTATTGATTTGAAAGTAGCCGGACAAGTTATGTCAGATGGGGTAGTAGCGATCCCTGCAACAATACTCCAACAAATAGCAGGTTCACTCACACAAGAAGGAAAGATTACTCTCGAGCATACCGGGGACATTCTTTTCATTACCAGTGGCACGGGCAAAAGTTCGATAAAGACAGTGCCGTACGAAGATTTTCCTTCGATACCATTTCCTGAACACGCAAAAAATACGATTGTTATTGCCGGAACTCTATTAAAAAATCTGTTTACCGCTATTGCTTCTTGTGCCTCTACTTCAACTGTTC
>JAKAIP010000180.1 GCA_021825025.1 bacterium | reverse complement strand
GCGTATGCGCCGACCGCCTTCGAGAAATCCTGGTGAGAGAAAATCGGTGTGTACCTGCACGTGGAGTTTTGTCGGGATACCAAACATCGCATAAAGTGCAGCCTGACCCTGCTCGAACGGGTCTTGGGTCGAAATAAGCTCGATCTCATACTCGCGACAGATCCCGCGCGCCTTCCGCGCGAGCACATACATACGGAAGATCTTCCATGCGTGCACCGGGTAGAGAAAGAGATTCCCTTCTTGTATATATATCGCTCCTTTCTTCGCTGGAGAGATAATGTGCAGCTCTCCAAGCGCACCCGCATATGCGCGCATACGCGCGCGCGTAGCGCTCCCATCGTCGAAGATGGTGGGGTCGTTTGAGATGAAGAGTACTTTCATACTTTTTGGAAGAAATCGGCGGTTGTGGCGAGCATCGTCTCAATGGAGAAGCGCTGTGCCGAGGCACGAGCACCAGTGGCGAGGTGGGCTCGGAGAGCATCGTCCTGTACAAGCTTGGTGATTGCCTCTGTGAGTGCCGCACCATCGTTCACCGGTATGAGGAGGCCATTTTCTCCATCGGTGATCACCTCAGGGTTGCCGCCCACACGCGTCGCGATAGTCGGTACCCCGAGTGACTGCGCTTCGATAAGAAGATGCGAGAGTCCCTCATAGGTGGAATTAAGCCCAAAGACATCTGCAGCTGCGAGCACCGCGAGCATATCAGTATGCGTGAGTGCCCCGGCAAACACAGCCCGCCCCGGGAGCGCCGCATGCGCCTGCTCTTCAAGCGTCGCTCGAAGGGGCCCATCTCCAATAATACCAAGAGAGACCCCCGGCGAGTCGGCAACTGCTGCAATAACCCCGTCGATACCCTTCCAGGCGACGAGCCGCCCCGCTGTCACGACAAGCGGCCGTGGGAGCGTCGCGATAGGCCGTGGAACGACCCCCAACCCCTCAAGGGGGACGGCATTATAGATAACCTCGATTTTCTCCCGAGAGATGCGCTTACGAGCGGAGGTGCCCCAAGCAACGACAATACCCTTCAGATACTCGCTTGGCACGATGACCCGCGTGGCGCTCCGCGCCACGCGGGTTTGTATCCGCTGAAGAGTGCGCACTGCAAGCGACGTCTGTCGTGTCTTCACAAATGCATCGAGCGACGCTGTCACCCCAAAACGCTGCTGCCCCTGCTCCCACGCATAGTCACCGACCACCTTCACGACATACGGCTTCTGCGCCTTCTGTGCCGCCCGCATCACCGGGAGCCCCACCGAGACCGGATCGAGTGCGAGAATGACATCGGCTCGCTTCGCGGCCTCGAGCACTCGCTGGTAGTAGACATAGTGCCGAATCAGTCTCGGCAAATGGCGCACCTCACCAAATTTCACTACTTCGACCTCAATACCCTTCTGGGGTAATCCTTCCTCAAGTAACTTGGCATAGGTCGCCGGGCCACCAATCTCAGGCGGATACAAGGGCGTCGCGATGACGAGTTTCATACCCCTATTCTAACGCTTCTTCGCGCTTCGTTTCGCCGATTTCTTAACTACCGATTTCTTTACTATCTTCAACTTCACTGCACGCGTCTCAAACCATACTGCGATTTTTTCATACTCCCACTTGTCTTCGGCAATATGCAATGCGAGCGAGTAAAACTCGCCCTCTCGGGCTTCAATTCGATATCCACTCTCTTCCAGGAATACTGCTGCGACCGTAATGCCCGTTCTCTTGTTTCCATCAAGAAACGGGTGGTGCGCGATGATATTGCGAGCATACACTGCCGCCTTGAGAAACAAGGTCGCATATAGTTCTTTCCCAAAGACTACTTGCTGCGGCTGCCCCACGACACTTGCTATTGCATGCCGGTCGCGAACACCCTGTAGGCCTCCAGTCTCGTCGACTACTCGACTGTGAATAAGCAGGATCTCATCCTCCGAAAGATACTTAAGCATCTTTAAGACGCTTGAGGTCGGCACGATAACGACTAATGAACGCGTCCGTCACGGAAAGGACGTGCTTCTCACGGGACGAAAGCGGCGCGACCTTCTTCTCGGGCAACACTTGCACCGTGAACGTATTTGGCCGCGAGCCGCGAGCCACACGAATCGGCGCCCCCGCTACACGCACGCCCAACAGATGCTTCGGAATGACTACCGCAACTGAAGATCCAACTTTAATGAGTTTTTGTGTCGCTGCCATAGCCAGTATCGTTATGATTATAATGCCATTATAATCTAGCTTCGCGGCGCGTCAAGCAGGCGATTAAAGAGTACGTGCATCTGCGACGCGATGAGGTTCCAGTCGTATTTCTCGAGCGCCATCTTCTTCGCCGCCGCCGTCACGCGCGCAACTTGCTCGGGATGCGCGAGAATGTCTTCCACTGCTGCAGCAATCTGCTCGGGCGATTCCTTATCCACGGCCCAGCCGGTCGTTTCTTTCTCTGGATTACGTTTCGCATCAAAAAGGAAATCTGCAATGCCGCCTTCCTGGGTCGCGATAACCGGCAATCCGGCAGCCATCGCCTCGACAAACGAATTCCCCATCCCCTCTGATCGCGATGGACGAATGAAGATGTCACAGCTCTTCAGCGCGAGCGGCATCTCGGCGTGGCCAATCTGCCCTCGGAATTGGACTCGTGCCGCGACACCGAGCTGCTCTGCAAGAGCCCGCAACAGCGCCTCATCTGGACCAATGCCATAGACAACGAACTGTACTGTTGCCGGTAGGAGCGGGAGCGCGCGAATCACTTCATCGACCGCATTCTTCTGCACAAGTCGCGACGTCGTCACAAGATAAATATCGTCACTTTTCTTTCCGAGCTTTTCTCGCATTCTGCCGACCTCTTCTTCTGTATATAGCTGTGCA
>JAKAIP010000179.1 GCA_021825025.1 bacterium | reverse complement strand
TTGCTGATCCGCTTCCCCATGCGAACTACCTGGTTATGGAAAGTGTGTACGGAGATCGTACTCGTCCAGAAGATGATAATAGACTAAAGGAGCTGGAACAGGTGCTAAAGCACACTATTGAACGAGGCGGTACGTTACTTATCCCAGCGTTTTCTATGGAACGCACGCAAGATCTGCTCTTTGATATACGCTCTTTGTTGATAGAAAAACGTGTTCCTTCTATACCGGTATATCTCGACTCGCCATTGGCAGAAAAAATCACCACTGACTATATGCGGTATCCTGACTATTTCGCTCCTGCTATCGCTACTCGTATGCGCAATGGAGAAGCTATCTTTTCATTTCCGGAATTACACTGGATACAAGATATGAATGCCTCTCGTGCACTTTCTCATGCACCAACCCCTAAGATTATCATTGCTGGATCTGGTATGAGCAATGGCGGAAGAGCACTATTGCATGAGACGTGGGTACTCCCTGATCCTTCCGCAACCCTGCTCATTGTCGGATACCAAGCCCCTGGAACGCTGGGAAGAGAACTCATTGATGGTGCGCATCGCGTAGCAGTACAACATCAGCCAGTATCTGTACGCTGTCACATAGAGCACATTTTTGGTTATTCAGCGCACATGGATGGGAATGAGCTGCTTGCATTTGCACAGCAGGGAAAAGATGTCTTGCAGCAAGTCTTTGTGGTAATGGGAGAACCCGCTTCTGCCGCATTTTTGGCGCAGCGCTTACATGAATATGCCGGCATGGCGGCGATTACTCCGTCACTTGGGGAAACAGTAACCATAGAACTGTAGTACACTACAAAAATGGAACCGACGAATGAGCAATTGAAAATAAAATTAGGAATCTCAGGTGCTGCTGAAACCGGACATTGCGGCATTGATGCATATGACAAAGGGATTGCCCTGGGGGAAGAAATTGCTCGGCATGGCGGCGTGCTGGTAAACGGCGCAACCACCGGATTTCCGCTTTGGACAGCCATGGGAGCAAAGAAAGGAGGAGGATTTACTATTGGTTTTTCTCCTGCGAGCTCTGAAAAAGAGCATATCGATTTTTACAATCTTCCGGTGGAATACATGGATCTTATTGTGTATACCGGCTTTGGCTACCCGGGGCGCGATCTTATTTTTACGCGTTCGTGTGACGCCATGTTTTTTGGCTGCGGGAGAATCGGCACCATACATGAGTTCACGATTGCGTTTGAAGACCGTAAGCCGATCGGTATTTATGAAGGCGGCTGGGAAACCGATGAGGTGATTAAGGATATCCTCGCAAATGGCCATCGCCCCAACGATCATATTGTGTTCGATACTGATCCCAAGGCGCTCGTAGAGCGCGTGCTTGAGCTAGTGGAGAAGGACCGGATTAACCGCGCTTCCTTCCGGTTTGAGGCACCGGCAGAAGCCCCTTCCGAAGGAGGGGTGGCTCCTGTTTCAGAACCTCCTATGAAAGCTGCTTGATGAGGCGAGAGAAGCTCTCCGGACGCTCTTCAGCGAGCTGTGCGAGCATCTTTCGATTTACGAGCACGCCTTTTTTCTTGAGCGCACCAATGAGCTTGCTATAGGAGAGTGGTGAGGCGATTACATCCAAGGCGCCGTTGATGCGGACGTTCCAGAGTTTTCGAAAATCATTTTTCTTGTCGCGTCGGTGGGCGAATGCGTATTTACCGGCATGAACGATAGCTTCCCGTGCTGCGCGTTCTTTTTTGCTCCGTGCAAACCGATACCCTTTTACCTGTTTGAGTACGTTGCGGCGGCGTTTCTGTGATGTAATTCCTCCTTTTACTCGTGCCATATGTTTATTTCACTATGCTAATGTAGCGCTGGGTTACTTTTTTGGAGAACGACACGTTTTGCGTGCGACGCCGATTCAGCTGAGAAATGCGGTTCTCTTTTGCATTAAAATGGTTCTGGCCCGGTTTACGAGCCACTATTTTCCCGCGTCGCGTCAGTTTGAGGCGCTTGGTAAATGCTTTTGTCGTTTTCATTTTTTTGCGTCTTTTTCGATAACAACGGAAAGTCCTTTCGGGCTCTTCGCAATGGCATCTGCGAGCTTATAGGAGTGGGGGATCAGTTTTAAAAATCGCTCCAACCTTCCTTTCAAGAACTCAAATTCCATGTACTTGTACCTACCCCACAAAAAGAGATCAATTTTCACTCGATGTCCTTCCTGGAGCCATTCGGCAGCTTTCTTTGCCTTGAGAGTCAAATCGTGGTCACCGGTACCTATCTTTACCTGTATATTCTTGGTTTCGGTGGCGTGCGATTTTGCCTTTATCTCACGGCGCTTTTTCTGCTGTTCGTAATGGAATTTACCATATTCCATTATTTTTGCAACCGGAGGATTGGCATTTGGAGATATTTCGATAAGGTCCATACCGGCATCCTCCGCCCGTTGCAGCGCGTCGCTCAATTCGAGCACGCCAAAATTCTCTCCTTGCGGACCGATGACGCGAAGTGTTTTTGAACGAATGTGATGGTTAATGCGCGTATCCAAAGTAAGTAAAAAAACTATACCACACATGGAAGCGGTCACCTAGTGCCGCTTCTATTTGTTTTTTGAAGGGACTTTTTATGCTTGATTTGTGTACTAGGGAGTTGCTACCCGGAAGCCATTCACACGATCTCCTTTTGTATCTCCCGATACAATATCTTTACTGTAGAAGTATAGCGGCATGCCGTTGTACGTGAGTTGGAGCGTACCGTCGTTTCTTTGATAAGTGCTGATAGTTCCAGTAATACCAGGTACTGCTATAAGAGAGGAGGAGGTAGAGATGGTATACGGGGGCCATAGGACTGCACACGTACCGGTACAGCTACTGACTCCGATGCTGTCC
>JAKAIP010000002.1 GCA_021825025.1 bacterium | reverse complement strand
GGTTGCGATATTGATAGTACTTAATGCGTTGACCATCATATTGATGGCATTTGCATTCAAATAAAAAAGGGAATTAAAAGGAAAGCTAATTCCCTAGAGAAGTAACATACTGATCTTTTAGAATAGGAATAGTAACAAGGCTTATTGTTTTGTTGGTTTATAAGTCTTGTTTGAAATCCCTTTATTATTTATTATATATACGTCGCAAAAGAAGGATTGTGCGACGTATATATACTCGACAAGCTGTGCACCATAACGCCGTTTAACATCCTCCCTCTTTCATCCTTGGTCACAAAACTATATCCGCCTAAATACCCTTATACATGCATGCACAAGAAAAAAATAAGTTCGCCCATGCAATGCTTAGCAACTTCTCCCCTCAACAATAGACTAGGGGAGGAGGGTGTTGAAGGGGGTAAATTACAAGAGGACTTACTTCCCTATTACCCTAGAGCTATACTTAATATATCTATGACTGTGTGTATCGCTGCACTAGCAGAAAATGGAAATAAAGTTGTACTTGTTGCAGATAAAATGATTACGACTGCTGCTGGATCAATAGGTAATATTAATTCTGAAATCGATGATCATAAAATAGTCAATATAACTACAAATAAATATATACTAATGTCAGGATGGATTTCAAATTGCCTTTCAATTATTGATCGTCTAAGAAATATAGTTCAAGAAAATAATTCTACAGTTGAGTGTGCAAATTTATTACTGACTCAAACTCAAATACTTAGAAATGAATGGATTGAATCTGGTATCTTGAGGCCAAGAGGACTCACTACATTATCTGATTATTATGGCCGTCATCTTTCATTACTTAACACTCTCACCTCTACTATAGATAAAGAGATTCAAACTGCTCAAGGAAATTTTAATCAGAATGTTTCCTTTATTGTTGTTGGTAAGGATGGGGATTCATATAATTTGTATAGAATTGATCCAGCTAATATACCTCTTCCAACAGACCAAAGTGGTTTTATTTCTATAGGATCAGGGGGCGGAATAGCTAATTACGCAATGATTGATTTGGGATATAAAAAATCTTTTGATGTAGATAAAGTTAAAAAAATTGCATTAAAAGCAAAGCAAAAATCAGAAAGAGCACCAGGAGTTGGTAAGGGAGCGCAAATGATTATTCTTGGAGAAGAAAGCACCTTATTGTCTCAGGCAAATATTATTTAATCTGTGTTAGAATAGGAGTAATTTCTCCTCCTCTATCCCCTCTCACCTACTGTAAAAGCATCCTTTGCGACATTTGTTTTAGCGGCCAAGGAAGAGAGAGGTGAATAAATTAACTAAGGATTCCTCTTCCCTACTATTTTGAGTTGTTGTATAGTTATCAAAATATTTAAATATGATTTTTTAGAATTAATTTCTATTTTTTAAAATATTTATGCCAACAGGCACTTCACTTAAGGAAGAACTTACTGCGACTCTCATAGCTGCTATAGAGTCTGGTTCAGAAAATCAGCATGTTGAATTCAAGGATGGACGTAGTGGTAGTGTTTCAGGTGAACTTTGGCGAGCGATTAGTGCTTTCTCTAATGATCCAGAGGGTGGTGTTATATTTTTTGGAGTTGCTGAAATTAATAGCAAACCTCAAATAGTTGGTCTTCCTAATCTAGGTCTTTTTCAAGAAAAAGTCTCCAATTATTTCAGCAATAAAATGATCAATGCTCTCCCTCCTGAGATTCATACCTTGCAATACGGTGATCAGAATTTATTAGCTGTAATAATTAAACCAATTCCTAACAATATTAAACCTTGTTACTTTAAAGAAAAAGGGATGCAAAATGGTGCCTGTATTCGAGTTGGAAATTCAAATCGAGAATTGAGTGAGTTTCAACTTCGAGACTTTATAAGGAATTCTGCTCCATTTAGATTTGATAAGACTGTTGTTCCCAATTTAAATATAAATGCATTAGATGAGACACGTATAGAAGATTTTTTAGAAAAAAGTTCACAGAAAGCAGGTAGATCAAAAAGTCATGGTATTACAGAACAGCTTTTAGTAAATCTAGGAATAGCAGCTTATACAGAAGATCGTATCTTATCCCCCACTATTGGTGGATACTTACTTTTCTCAAAAGAAGACCCTCTCCTAAATAGAGATTTTGGTCGTTATTGTATCCATTGTATCCGTTATGGTGGAACGGACCCTAGTTCTCCAATTGTAGATAAGGCTGATATTACTGGCACTTTAGATATTCAAATTGAAGAAGTAAAAAAATTTATATTACGCAATATTCCATTAAAAGCTAGTATTTCAGGTACAAAGCGTGTCGAAGAATATGCTTATCCTGAATCTGCTATCCGTGAAATAGTAGCAAATGCGATTATTCATCGTGATTATCAAACTACTGAAACTTATGCGAAGATTGTGGTTTTTAGTGATCGAATTGAAATATCAAATCCAGGAACATTACCTCCAGGGGTTACAGTAGAAAATCTTAAAACAGCACAATACAGTAGAAATGAAACTATTGCTCAACTGCTTAAAGATATGGATTACATGGAAGAATACGGCCGTGGAATTCCAATTGTCTACAGTGAAATGAATAGAATGGGACTTTTGGAGCCAATATTTAGAAATAGCTCAAATACTTTCAAGGTTATCCTGTTGGGAGAAAAATTTTCTACTTTAAATGAAAGGCAAATTCAAACTTGGCACAACTTACAGAAATCAGATTCCATGAATTCTTTTAATATAAATGAGTATGCAAAATTATTTGGTATATCAAGACCAACAGCTACATTAGATATTAATCATATGATTAAGTTAGGTCTTTTGGTTAAAAGAGGGGCTGGTCCTACTACTCATTATGAAACTGTCTTATATTAGAAGATTGGAATATAGATATACTTAGCAAAGGAATTTTAATCTTCTAAAATTAGAAGATTTTAGAAGATTATTATTTCACAATAATTTCATTATTTTGGCTAATTTAAGCAGAATGCTCCTCTCCTTCTCGCCATATCTTAGCCACTAAACGTGGATTATGTGACGCTTATACAATCAAACAAGTAAGGATCTGTAATAAATTTTCTTTTATTTCCTTTCTCAAAATTCGGTAAACTTTTTATATAGAAAATGCTATGGTAATCAATGTCCATGCACTTAGCATGAGACGAGGATCTGAAGCTTGTTCCCAGGAGGTTTCAGATCCTTTTCCTTTCATAAGAAGACGCATGATATACTCTACTTGTCCGGGCGCGAAGTTATACGCTACGCCCCGGACGCCATTCAATCCTCCAGAAGCGTGAGTCCCTGACCCTCTGTCCCTAAAAAGATTGAGGGTCTTTTTTTATCCAAACCCATGATGAGCCGTATAATAAGGGTTATGTATGTCGACTGCTTCAAACCTCTTCTTTCCTCACAGGAACGGAAGGTATTTCAGTCACTGCGTACTCCGCAAAAGATACAAGATTTTTTAGACACTCTCCCTATTAATTTTGAAGAGACGAAGGAAGGAGTACTCTCCCCGCGAAGAGTGCTGCGAGAAAAGAAAGCTCATTGCCTGGAAGGGGCACTGTTCGCTGCCGCTTCCCTCGCCTACCATGGCTACCTGCCGCTTCTTATGGATTTTCGAACGCTGCCGATAGATGAGGATCACGTCGTCGCGGTCTTTAAGCAGGACGGATTGTGGGGCGCCATCAGCAAAACAAATCATGCGATACTGCGCTGGCGCGATCCGGTATACAAATCGATACGGGAACTCGCTATGTCATATTTCCACGAGTATCTGCTCTGGAACGGGAAGAAATCGCTTCTCGCGTATTCTGGAGCGTTCGATCTGCGCCGATATGACCCGCAGTGGGTTATTGCCGAAGAGGAACTTGAATGGATCGCGGAAGATCTTGATGACGCGCGCCACTATCCCATTGCCCCCAAGGCAGCCATGCGCCGTTTGCGCAGAGGGCTTCCCATTGAGCGCAAAGCGATGGAGTTGGTGGAATGGAACGGGAAGAAACGAATTCCATATACCATGCATACGCACAAAAAAGAAAACTCCCACTAAGGGAGTTTTCTTTTGCACAGAGCCTGCAGGTTATGCAGTCTGCTTGTGCTTGTGGAAGATGCAGATAACTGCAGAGATGCCTACGAGAATGTAAATGATCCATTCAAGTTGTGGCATGCTTCCGAAGATAAGATGCACTACGTTCCAATCTGCTCCGGCGAAACCGCCGAGACCAACGAGTCCCCAGTTGAGGCCGCCGATGATAAGGAGCACGTGTGCGATCATATGAATAGCTTTCATAGAATGATGAGAGAGTTGTACCGAAATTTGAGTCGTGCGGCTCGACCAACCCGCTTCTTTAGTATGAGCTGTTCAGAGAAGGAAAAAAAGAAAACTATGTTGATAAAAAAGGAGAAAATACCGATTCGTGGCTCAAACTAAAGCTGTAATCGCTTTTCCAATACGGGCAAGCGACTCCTGTTTTCCGAGCAGTGCAAGCAGAGTAAAAGGGTCGGGCGATCTCTCTTTGCCGGAGAGCGCGGTGCGCAAGGGCCAGAGGACCGCTCCTCTTCCCTCTTGATCTGCGTACCCAAAGAGCTGCTCTTTCAAGAATCCTGCACCCCATGCTGATTCCGGAATATCGATAAGCAGTGTTTCAAGGTGAGCGAGATGCCGCTTCGCCGTTTCTGCATCCGTCTTTGCTCCCTTGATCAGGAGCTCCGGCGTGATCGGTGCTTCTTTAAAGAAAGAGAATTCTCCATTCCCGAGTGCGTCTGCGGCTTCCTTGAGCGTGGTGGAGCGCTCCTGCAGAAGCGGTATGATTTTCTCGAGATACTCGGGCACCGAGCTTCCCTCTCGCTGTAGATAGTCGCGCAGTACAGTCTCAAACGCTTCAGATGAGAGCCGTTTGAGGTGCTCCGCGTTGTACCATAGGAGTTTTGTTTCGTCGAAAATGCCTGAAGATTTTTGAATGCGGGAAAGGTTGAATACCTGGAGCAGTTCTTCCAGTGAAAAGAGTTCCTGATTGTTTTCCGGATGCCAACCGAGGAGTGCCAGATAATTGATGAGCGCTTCGGGAAGATAACCCAAGTCCCGGTACTCGGTGAGCGCTTTTGCGCCCCGGCGTTTGGAGAGTTTTGTCCGGTCGGGACCGAATACGAGCGGCAAGTGCGCATATACGGGCGTGGGCACACCAAGAGCTCGCTGGATGAGAATCTGGCGCGGCGTATTGGAGATGTGATCTTCTCCGCGTATGACGTGGGAGATTCCCTCATCAGCATCATCGACGACAACTGCAAAATGAAATACCGGTTCATCGATACTGCGTGCGATCACAAAATCACCCAGGTCGGTAGTATCCATCGTGATAGGGCCGCGTATGACGTCGGTAAAAGTGACAGGGATATTGGGATTGCGAAAGCGAATGACTTCGCTGCGGCGGTTTTCTTCGGTCGGCGTTTCCGCAGAACGGTAGGCATGGCCTTCTGCAATGAGCTTCTCAAGCAGTTCCCGATGCCGGCCGCTGTGCTCGCTCTGGCGGAACATCTGATCGGGAGTGATGCCCAGCCAGGCGAGCGTTTCAATAATGTTGTCTTCGTACTCTTTTTTGGAGCGTTCCTTGTCCGTATCCTCAATGCGCAGGATGAAGGTGCCCCGAGGAGAGCGTTTGGCGCACAGGTACGCGAAGATGGCGGTGCGGTAGTTGCCCGCATGCAAGAATCCGGTAGGACTGGGAGCAAAACGCGTGATAATGGTGTCAGGATTCATGGGATAGGCCGACTTCGACGAGCGCCGAGGCAATAAGCTCTGCCGCATCGCTTCTGCCGAATTTTTTTGCCGCTTCGCTCATACGATGCGTGAGCTCCTTGTTGCCGAGGATGCGCTCTATTTCCGAGCGTAGCACAGTCGGTGTGAGATTATTCTGTTCGATGACCGAGCACGCTCCTGCCCGGGCGTATGAAAACGCATTCTTGGTCTGATGGTCTTCCGCTGCTCCGGGAAGCGGGATGATGATAGAAGGAGTGCCCCACAGGGCGATTTCAAAAATAGTCGAACCAGCGCGCGAAATGACCAAGGAGGCGACGCCCGCACTCATGCGCAGTGCAAGATCGTTGAGGTATGCGAACGGTTTGTAGCGGTCGGCGTACTCGGTGTTTCCGAGAATGATCCGCGCTCTTCCTTCCACGTCCGCAATATTTGCAGTACCGGTCTTGTGGAGGATTTGGTAGGACTCGACGAGCTGCGGAAGTGCCGAGAGTATCGCTTCATTGAGCGCTACTGCCCCTTGGGAGCCCCCTAAGACAAGAAGGACAGGCAGGGTGGCATGGAGTTTCAAGAATTCGAATGCGCCTTCTTTGGCAGGCAAGCGGCTTGATTTGCGCACGGGATTGCCGGTGTAGGCGACTTTTTCTTTAGGGAAAAAGGAAGCCGCTTCCGGATAAGAGACTGCAATGCGCCGGGCAAATTTGCCCGACCAGAGGCTTACGCGGCCCGGCACCGCATCGCTCTCGTGGATGATGACCGGAATATCAAACAGGCGTGCTGCCAGGAGCGTAGGAAAGCTCGCATACCCTCCCTTGCTGAATACCACATCCGGATAGATGAAGAAAATAGTCATGAGAGAGCGGACAATCCCCCACCCGGTCTTTACGAGATCGACAATATTGAGGAGCGAGAAGTAGCGGCGGACTTTTCCCGCGTTGATGCGCACGAACGTAATGTTGTGCGCCGCGAGCATCTCCCGGTCATACGGATCGGGAGCGGCGTAGTAGAGCTGCGGGTCAATGAGCTTCTGCGAGCGGACAAGATCCTCGATGGCTTCTGCGACCGCAATGATGGGATAAAAGTGGCCTCCTGTGCCGCCGCCGGTGAAAAGAATCTTCATGTTTCAAAAGTGTAGCAAAAAAGCCCTATGCGCGCATGCGTCTGGAGACGCTGAGCACCACGCCGGTTTCTGCAAGCGCCAAGGCGAGTGCGGTGCCGCCGTGAGAGACAAAGATGAGCGGCACGCCGATGAGCGGAATGAGGCCGATAATGGATGCCATGTTGAGAAAGGATTGTCCCAAGATAAGCACCGTGTAGCCGATGACGAGGAGACCGCCAAACGGATCCGTCGCGCGCGATGCGATGCGGAACCCAAGCAAACCGAATATGCCGAAGAGTATGACGAGCATTGCGCTTCCGAGGAATCCGAACTCCTCCCCTGCTACGGCAAATACCGAGTCGCCGATCGGCTCAGGCAGATAGGAGAATTTCTCCACGCCCTGTCCGAGTCCCACGCCGGTCCAGCCGCCCGAACCGATGGAAATAAGCGCCTGCTGGATCTGCCACCCTGATCCCTGCGGGTCGGATTCCTGATGGATGAATGTCTGAATGCGTTGGGCGACGTACGGGCGTTCAAATGCCGCAGCGCCTACGATAAGAAGACCCACAAGCGCCAGGAGAAGAAGATGCGTGACCCGGCCGCCTGCGGCAAAGAGCATCGCAACGCACGTGAGTCCGAGAATAATAGCGCCCGAAGTATCCGGCTGCGCCAAGAGGAGTGCATCTGAAATGCCGACGATAATGACGAGCGGCACAATGCCTCCCCGGATCGTCTGCACTGCCTTGTAGTTGGTCGAGTAGTAGGTCGCGAGGAACATGACGGTCGCAAACTTAAGAATCTCCTCCGGCTGAAATGACAACGGTCCGATGACGATCCAACGCGATGCGCCTTTGAGCGAAAGGCCGATGTGGGGCACTAAAGTAAGACCAGTCAGGAATAGCGCGCCGATGAACACATACGGAATGTATTTACGCCACAGACGATAGTCCATGCGCGAGCAAAGAAAAAAGAGTACTGCGCCGCACACCAATCCCAAGAGCACCTGACTTATCGCCACCGAGGTGAATACGTTGCCGTTGTTGTGCGCCAAGAGTCCAAGCGCTGCTGAGGTAAAGATGACTAGTCCGCAGATGACAAGCGCCCAGACGACAAGCAAAAAGGAAAGATCGATGGAGCGCTTCATAGCAATGCTATGGCCATGCCGAGAATAGCGGCAATGACGCCTACGATCCAATAGCGCATGGTCACCTTGTAGGAAGGCCAGCCGATTGCCTCAAAGTGATGGTGGAGCGGTGCGATACGCAGAATTTTGCGCTTCAGTATCTTTTTTCCAAACAGCTGCAGGATGTTGGAGAGTACGGTAACTACCAGCGGCAGTGCGATGATGGGAAGTACCATGAGTCCCCTGCCCCCGCCTAGAACGTCGGTAAGGAAGGCTACGACAGTAAGCACCAAGGTGAGCGCCATGGTACCCGTTTCAGAAAGATAAAAGCGGGCAGGTGGAATGTTAAACCACAAAAAGGCAAGCAATCCTCCGGCGATCGCTGCGCATAGCGATGCGATATCGTACTGATGCTGAAAGTAGGCGATGCCGGCGTATGCGACAAAAATGCTCGCAAACTCTCCGCCTGCAAGGCCGTCAATACCATCAATAACGCCGCCGGCGTAAATAAACAGGCTCACGATGATGAAGAGCGGAATGAACCATATCCCTATGGTGAGCGGTTGGGCAAGAAACGGAACAGAAATACTGGTAACAGAAAGCTTTTCATAAAACCACAGCGCACATAGGCACGATACCACTGCCACCACTCCCAGCCGCGTGCGCAGCTTGATGCCCTGTTTGCCGCGCACCTCGAAGAGATCGTCGATAAAGCCGACTGCGGCGCCGATCGCAAACGCTCCCATCGGTACCCAAGTCTGCGCTCGTGAGATGAATGCCAGCATATGAAACGCGTCAGGAAATTGCAGCTGCAGGAGCTCTAAAAACACTGCAGTCAGGAATACGCTCCCCCACACGATAATGCCGCCGAAGCGCGGAGTGCCGACTTCCTGATGCAGTTCATTGAATGTTGCAGCCGGCGTACCGTCGAGCGCTGTCTTGCCGCTCTTCGGTTTCCACATTTTGTTCGCGTACAGAATATGGGAAATGAACGGCGTAAGTGCAATTCCTATGAGGAACGAAATGGTGGCCGGAATAAATATTTGCAGTACGCTTACGTTCATAATGATGCTTCTGCTGCAGCAATAAGCGTGCGCATGTCGGTAAATCTCCCTTTCTCGGTCGAACCCAGTACGACGGCTACCAAAGGGTGTCCCACTTGTACGTCGAATATGGCGACCAGATTGCCGCCAGCAAGCGTCGTGTAACCGGTTTTAGCGCCGACGAGATTAGGTACCGACAGGAGCGGCGCATCGGTAGCTTGTACGAGCACATTGCCGCGCGGTCCCGGCACCGATACGGAAGGACGTTCTGTCAATTCAAAGTAATCAGGGTGTTCCCGATAAAACACGCTGGCAAGTACCGCAACATCCCGCGCGGATGCGTAGGCGCCGGAGGTTGTGGAGCTCAGATCCAAGCCCGTTGGATCGTAAAACACACTATCGGTGAGTCCTAGCTGGGATGCGGTGGAATTCATTTTCTGTACTGTGTCCGTACCGACACTGGCGGCAACGGCAGCCATAGCATCATTTGAAGAACCGATGAGAGCAAGCCGCAAGAGCTGGGAGAGAGAGAAGCGGTCTCCCGCATGCAAGGCGAGATCTGCTTGATCCTGCTGCAGCAGATCGCTTCGATTGATGACAATAGTTTGATCTTCAGGATGTCCCGCAAGCACCGTCTGTGCCGTTGCCAGTTTGGTAAGCGAGGCAAGGGGCAGCGGCACAGTGGCATTTTTGGCAAACAGTATCGTGCCGGTCGTTGGATCGTAGAGCACCGCTGCATCGGCAGCAAGTAGAGACGGATCAAGCGCGATGGTAGGAGGAGGTGTCTGTGAAGTAGTAACCCGCTGTGTGTGCGGCATAAGCAGCACTACGCCCCCAAACACGCAGATCGAAATGCCACTCACAATAAGTGTGGTGAGAAGCGACGCCTCAATGATGCCTCGTGGTTTGAATCTCATACGGTGTGCTCGGCTGTCTGTGTTTCATATGCTGCCTGCAGGGCAGTCAGTTTCTCACGAATGGTGTCATAGTGCGGCAGTGCGGCAGTATCAGTAATGCCCAAATGTGCAAGCAATTCCGTGGTCGGTTCAAACAGAAAAGAGCGTTGGTGGCGCGGGTGCGGCACCTTGCGCAGGAGTCCTCGCATGACAAGCGTACGCAAGGTTTGAGAAGAATTCACTCCGCGGATGAAATCAATTTCGCTTCGGGAAAGTGGTCCTTTATAGAGAACTGCTGCCAGCGTCTCAAGCCCTGCTTTGCCGATATCGCGTGCGTATTCCTCCGTCTGAATGGTTTCAATAATAGGAGCGAGCGCTCCGGCGATCCGCAGTTCTACGGTATGGCCGTCATCGATGAGCACAACGCCTCCTTGTCGTTCGCGCAATGAAGCGATCGCCTCTTTCGTTTCTTGCGCGGAGAGCCCGCTTTTATTACTCAACTCTTGGTAGGTCATCGGTTTGCCGAGGGCAAACAGGATCGCTTCAATGGTATATGCGTGGTTATTCATATGACGGGGTGGATACGGTGTCAGACTCAAGAGTAATGTCCCCATTTCCCTCTTGTGTGGCTCTAATTATACCTTGTTTTACGAGCTCGAGGAGGGCTAAAAAATGCACAATGAGGCCATGGCGCACTATTTTTCGGTCGGTTTCCGTGGTGGCAGTAATATCCCTAAATGAAAGCCGTAAGGCGGTTGCGACGCGTTGAGAAAGCTGTTCCACTGCCTCTTCAATGGAAATAATTTTCTGTACGGCAACACTAGGAAGCGATTCTGTTTTAGGAAATTCTTCAATCAGGATGAGTGCTGCTTCATAGAGCGAAGTCGGCGTAATGGCAGCGTCTGGAAGAAAGAAGGGCGGCAGCTCAGGCGGTATTCCCTCATAGAGCACGGCCGCCTGCTCCCACTGTTTACCCAGATCGCGTGCGCTTTCCTTGAACAGCTGATGGAGTGCCAGACGGTATTCTAGTTCTTTGATGTCTTTGCTTTCTTCATCCGAAAGCGACAGAAGCGGGAGCAACGATCGGGATTTGATGAGCAAGAGCGTTGCAGCCAGCGAAACAAAGTGTGCCGTTTCTTCGATCGGCACTGCTTCCATGGCGTTGAGACGTGCAATGTACTCGTCGGTGACGCTTGCAAGTGACAGGTCGTTGATGAGCAGCTTACGCTTCTCTATGAGCTCCAACAGGAGATCAAGCGGCCCTTCATAGATCGGAGTTTTGACGATGGGTGCTCCCATTGCTACGCTTCATCGCTTTCCTGTTCGGAGAGCCGTATGTCTATTCTGTTAAGGTCGCGTGGGAACAGTGTTGCTTCTTTCACATTGGGAAGGTTGAGCATGCGCGCGGTGATGCGTTCCAATCCCGTCGCACAGCCGCCATGCGGTGGCATACCTGTTTTGAATGCCTGCAAATAGAAGGAAAAAAGATCTGGATTCAATCCTTTCTCGCGTATTTTTGCAATCAATGTATCGTAGTCATGCACGCGTTGGCCGCCGGTGGTGATTTCCAGTCCCCGGAACAGCAGATCGAAGCTTTTTGTATATCCTGGCCGAGCCTCGTCTTCATAGGTGTAGAAGGGCCGTTTGGAAACCGGGTAATGGGTGACGAACAAAAAATCGGAGCGATGTGTTTCTTTTGACCACTGGCATAGTAAACGTTCGTGCTCCGGTTCAAGGTCAGGTTCTCCTCGAGCATCAATGCTGTATTGCTGTGCAAGAATATCTTGCGCTTCTGAAAGCGATACGACGGGAATCGTTTCAGGAAGCAACGGAAGGTCCGCGTTGCACAGCGTAAACGTGTCTGCGTGGTGGGCAGTTACCATCGCGACGATATGCTGCATGCAGGTCTCAAGCATGTGCATGACGTCATGGTGATCATGAATGAATCCCATTTCAAAATCCATGGACGCGTATTCGGAGAGGTGGCGGGTGGTCGCATGTTTTTCGCCGCGAAATACATGCGGCGTAGTGAACGCTCGTTCAAATACACCAACCATGATTTGTTTGTAGAACTGCGGGCTGGTTGCTAGAAATGCCTTACGGTCATAGTAGTATTCAACCGGAAATGCGGCCGCACCACCCTCTGCATCTGCGCCTACCAGTGCCGGCGCCTGGAATTCCGTAAACCCTTCTTTACGCAGTGCTTCACGGAAGGATTCTATAATGGTCGCTTGCAGTGAAAATATTCCGCGGGCTTTTTCGCTGCGTAACGTGAACGGCAGATGATCCAGATACGTGTCGATGTTGAGATCCGCATTCAGTTCAAACGGTACATCGATCGGTTTTGCCAGAATAGTCAGTTCTGTCACTTCTACTTCTATATCCCCGTACTGCGCATCTGGATTCCGATTTTTTTCCGGTCGCAGATGGACGATGCCTTCCAAGCGCACGATAGATTCGGTGCGCACCTGTCTTGCACTCTCCAGTGCCGTACTCCCTGGAAGGACAACGGTTTGCACGGTGCCGGTCCGATCCCGTATGTCAAAAAAGATCAATTTTCCTTGATCGCGCCGGGTGCTTACCCATCCTTCTATGCATACAGATGCGTCGATATGCTGTTTTAAATGATGAATCAATATTCTGTTCATACGGTAAGTGAGACGCCAACTTTTATACGCACGTCGCGCATTTTCTCGCTTGCCAATGCACGTGCCTTGTTCGTGCCCTCGACGAGTATGTCGCGCACCATCTCGTCTGACAAAGATTCTCGTTTATACCGAAGCGGCGCAACAGTATCAATGATGTGCTGTGCCAACAGTTCTTTTGATTCTTTGTAACCAATGCTTCCCTCTCGGTAGCGCGCTTCCAGGGTATCTATATCAGCAGCAAAATGCCGATGTAATGAAAATACAATATCAGTATCCGGATCAAGCGGCGCTCCTGCAGGTGTGGAATCAGTAGTGATGCTCATAATTGCTTTGCGTATTTCATCATCGGTGCCGAATAGCGGAATCGTATTGTGATAGCTTTTACTCATCTTTTTGCCGTCTGTACCTACCACTGTACCGACACCCCCAAGAATATGTTCCTGCGGTGCGGTGAATGTTTCTCCGTATGCGATATTGAATTTGTTCGCCGCTTCGCGCGCATATTCAACAAGATCGGAA
>JAKAIP010000178.1:1891-2870 GCA_021825025.1 bacterium | reverse complement strand
ATCGTATGTGCGCGCCGTTCGCGGATTACAAGCTTGTCTTGACGCCGGAATGAAAATCACGGTGCTTACGACTATCACGCGCGGAAATAAGGATCGCTTGCCGGAGTTGATCGAAGACTTGGCACAACGGGGGCTCGTACGACATGACCAGGTAACCTACGGGGTTAATCGTTTATGTCCGTATGGGCGTGGGAGAAAAAACTGGGAGCAACGAAAACTGTCTTTGAAAGACTATCTCGATCTTTTCCCGGTGCTGGAACAGATAGCATCGACCTATCAGATTGGAACGGCATTCGGCGATGCGTTCCCGTTTTGCCTGGTACCCAAGAGGTATCACTACCTCATTCAGGGATGCTGGCAGGGGACGGGGTTCGGTCACGTCAGTGCCAACGGCAATGTACGTGGATGTTCGACGGCGCATGGGAGTTTCGGAAACATTCTGAAGATGCCGTTGGAAGAGATTTGGCAGGGTGCTGATATGCGTGCATTCCGCAAACTGGAGTGGCTTCCGAAGAAATGCGGAAGTTGCAAAGACTTTTGTGGCGGTGGATGTTCCGCATCGCGACCGAGCAGTCAGATGTACGTTCCTGATGAGTTTCTGAATGTAGAGGCGTGACATGATCATTACTCAACGGTTCAGAACCAGGAAAGACTCGCGGGGGTATATCGTTTACTTCGAGGAGGAAGGTGCTCTTGAAATGCCGGGAATCTCCGTGTTCATCGTTAAACTTCTCAAGGAAGAACGAACACGAAAAGAACTGATTACTCGAGTCCGGACGCGATTTCCGCGATCGGATGCCCGACGCGAGGTTCGTGACGTCATTCAGGTTCTTCGTAGGCTCGACCTTCTTTCTTCACCATCGAATATTGTGCGGCAGCTGCAATAGCTGCCGCACTTTATATTCATGAAATGAGTTATATACTAGATCTATATGCGATTGTCTTTTACTTACAGTCTTACTGAGGAACTGCGCGAGAG
>JAKAIP010000178.1:0-1881 GCA_021825025.1 bacterium | reverse complement strand
GGCCTGCTCCTCCGCACTGGTCGCGTTGCACCACGCCTGCAATGCCTTGAACAGCGGAGAGGTCCCCGCGGCGCTTGTGGGCAGCGTCAATATGCTTTTGCATCCGTCAGAGTACCATGATTTACGTTCGGTAGTGTGGCCATGGCCGTGGAATATAGTTCGCCTTGTGTTTACTTCAAAAGAATCTAAGAAACATATAGAGGTCATATGGAACAATGCGCGTTCACGTATTGAAGGGGCACTCCGCAAAATAGACATCAAAGATCTTGGAAATGTCACATGTTATGTTCATGGCATCTCTTGTGAGGGATGGTTCGACACCGATGCCAACGCAATCCATGTTCGGGTAACCGATATTCCCAACGATCACGAACTGCTTGATAGCATTGTTCACGAATTACTCCATTTGGCTACATATGATGAAAAACTCTCGTACGAAGAACGGGAAGATCTCGTTGATCGATATCTATCCAAGATTCATATTTGAGAATGTTGAAAGTATTCCTGCGTAAACTCAAACTTTCCGATAAACCTTATTTCGCCACCTGGTGGCGTGACCCTGCCTTGCTTTGTTTGAGTGGGTTAGCTATAATTTCTGCCTTACTTCCGGTATTGGATGCCGCCGTATCGATATATTCCGGACATCACGAAACGAGTTTCACCACCTAATCAACGCAGCGCGGGATCGACCGTTACTGCATGGAACCGAATATTCAGTAATACTCATATCCAGGATATGAAAATTTTGGAAAAACTCATTGTTGCCGCCGCACTGGTCGTGCTTGCGGTTTGGGCATGGAACTATGTGAGCTCCCGATATTCCCTAGTGCCCATCGCGCAGCCTGTCATTTCACCGACGCAACAGCCTTCTGTCCCGCCCGCTCAAACACAAACTCCCCATCCAGCGGCCTCAACAAAAACATACACAAACTCGAAACTAAGCTTCAGTATCACGTATCCTGCGGATATGGCAAGCTCGTCGGTAAACTATGCCGGCTATCTGCCGCTTACAAAAAATCCTCTTGCCTCATTTGTTCTGCCGAGCTCGACATACGAAGGCACGAACCTCAAAGAAGCCGGCGTGTACGTGGGCGCTTCATATCAGCCCAAAGCGATCACGTCGTGCGGTTTGGCGCTCCAAGGGGAAACTGTGCTGGGCACCCAGACCATTAACGGCGCAGTTTTCAACGTGTTCTCCTCAAGCGATGCCGGGGCAGGGAACTTCTATGAATCGAAAATCTATCGCCGCCTTGAAAACGGCTGGTGTGTGGAGGTAGTCGAGCTTCTCCACTCGATGAACATCGGCAATTACACTCCGGGCACGGTTACGCAGTTCGACAAGAGCCATTTCCAAAACTTGCTTGATGCCGTCGTGCATACGTACCGTTCGATTCCCACGGGAGTCTAGTGTTTCTGGATTGCCGAAACGGAATGGAGACAGCCCAGAACATGAACAGTTCAGGGCTGTCCGCTTTTGGAGTATAATAAACCATTATGCAGCCGCCCATCCAAAGCATTCTGACACTTCTTTCTGAACTTGCTGTTACGGTGGCGGTCATGATCATCATCTGGCGGGCGTTTACGCGCGGGCAAT
The DNA here is from genome assembly GCA_021825025.1 of bacterium. The sequence goes on along the minus strand of JAKAIP010000178.1, from coordinate 287 downwards.
TCATGCGCTGGCTTGCCCTTGCCGTAATCGCGTACGAAATTCTGTTTAACGTTTCCTACATGTTGTCGCGGGAAGGCGTCGAAAGCCGTTCCGTCGTATACAATCCGTATACGACTGGGTTGGCGATATTCCACGGCACCTTCTCGCTTTTCATGTTTGCGGCGCTTATCGTATTTTTCCTGGTTGCCGCCGCAAGATACAGGCGCGGAGAAAACTATTTTTTATCCCGCAAAGGATTAACCTTGACGTTCGTTATCCTTTGGTTTGTATCCATACTGTCCGGTATC
>JAKAIP010000177.1 GCA_021825025.1 bacterium | reverse complement strand
CCTTCTTTTTCTTTGTGGCAAGCATCTCATTCGTTCTTGGTTCGATTCCGTTTGGAAAGTTCGCTGACTCATTCGGGAAACGGAAAATATTGAGTCTTGGGTTTCTAGCGGCATTCTTTGCATACATCTTGCTTATCATAGGGCACTCTTTCTGGGTCTTTTTCCTCGCATTCCTGTTGGTGGGCATCTATAATGCCGCAACGGACGGCATTCAGCGTGCGATGGTGACCCGTCTTGTAGATTCGCAGATACGCGCAACCGGACAAGGATTTTTGAATATGGCGGTCGGCATATCGGCACTTTTCGCAGGCGTGATAGGCGGATGGCTTTGGACATATCTTGGTGCACAAGCCGCATTCGTGTATGCCGCCGCGATGTCTTTTTCGGGTCTCGTTCTGTTTCTCGTATTCATGCACGTGCGCTTTCGAGAATAGGCGGCGAAACTATGACAAACCCCATTTCTTGATATAATGGGAGTATGGCAAATATAGCAATCAATGGATTTGGCAGAATCGGACGATTATTTTTGAAGGGAGCATTGAAGGAACCCTCATTCAATGTAGTGGCAATAAATGACCTTGGAGACGTGGGGGATCTCGCATATTTATTGAAGTACGACACGGTCTATGGCCGCTTTCCCGGAGAGGTTCGTGTTGAACAGGGGAAACTCATTGTCGATGGAAAGGAGATAGTCTTTCTTCAGGAAAAGGACCCCACCAAGTTGCCATGGAAAGAACTAAACATTGATGTGGTCGTTGAATCGACTGGTGTGTTTGAATCATTTGAAAAGGCGAATGTGCATATTGCGTCAGGCGCAAAACGAGTGGTGATAACCGCGCCCGCAAAGGATGAGGATGGCCCGCTTGGACGAACCGTGCTTTTGGGAGTAAATGAGGATTCAGCAAAAACATGCTCAATCACCTCGAATGGTTCATGCACCACAAACGCGGCATCGCCGGTGATCCAGGTAATGGCGGAAAATCCAGGTATTGTGAAGGCGATATTAAGTACCACACATGCGTACACCGCGACTCAGTCGATAGTTGATGGTCCGACGAAAGGTAAGGATTATCGGCGTGGGCGAGCGGCAGCGCAGAATATCGTGCCGTCGACCACTGGTGCCGCAATTGCGGTAACTCGAGCATTTGATGAACTCAAAGGAAAGTTTGATGGCATCTCACTTCGCGTGCCGGTTCCTGCGGGTTCAATTGCCGACATCACATTCATTGCAAAAAGAAAGACCTCGGTTGAAGAGATAAATGACATCTTTAGAAATGCAGCGAAAGATCCAAAGTGGAAAAATATTCTGAAGGTCACCGATGAGCAGATAGTTTCATCCGATATCCTCGGGGAACCGTTTGGTTCAATCGTTGATCTCGGTTTTACTAAAGTTGTCGATGGCGATCTTGTGAAGGTGCTTGCGTGGTATGACAACGAAGCAGGATACGTGGCAACGCTTGTTGAGCATACCAAAAAGATAGCGTCATTGGTCTAAGATGACGCGACGCGGAATGATCCTACTGTTTTTGTGTGCGCTCTTATTCGTGTTTGGACTGCGCGCGCGAAAAACGGAGGGTGAACGAAGCAACGTACTGGAAGAGGTCCACGCGACAAGTACCATTTTCTTTACGGGCGACATAATGCTTTCGCGCGATGTAGCAAGGCAGATGAGGTTGCGTGATGATTTCTTATTTCCGTTCCGGCTCATTGCAAGCAGTACGCGCGCCGCAGATCTTACAATTGGAAATTTGGAAGGACCCATATCGGATAAGGGCGTGAATCAAGGAAGTATATATTCGTTTCGGGATGACCCGCGCACTGTGGCGGGTCTTTCATTTGCCGGATTCGATGGGTTGATACTCGCAAATAATCACATCTTTGATTGGGGGAGGGGTGCTCTTTCGGATACCGTTACGCTTCTCCGTGGCGCGGGTATACACACGATCGGTGCTGGAAGAAATAAGGAAGAAGCGAATCGTGCATTCATAATCGATATAAAGAGAACAAAGGTGGCGATAGTTGCGTACACAGGTCTTTATCCCGGTAGTTTCATTGCTCATGGTGATGTACCTGGAATTTCACAGGCAAGCGATGAGTCCATGGTCGCAACGGTGAAAGATCTCCGTGCAAAAGCTGATGTGGTCATTGTTGCGATGCATTGGGGTGAGGAGTACGAAACACACTCAAATGCGAATCAAGAACAGGTAGGTAGGATGCTCATTGATGCGGGTGCCGATGTGGTGGTTGGAACGCATCCCCACGTCGTTCAAGAAGTGGAGCGATACAAGAATGGTTGGATCGCGTACAGTCTTGGCAATTTCGTGTTCGATCAAAATTTTTCGGATGAAGTAAGGCGAGGTGCAATATTGAGGATGGTATTGGATGACGGCCACGTGGATGCGGTGGATGAGATTCCGATCGAGATGAATGAGTACTACCAGCCTCACATCGGTGTAAAAAAACTCCCCGCGTGATGCGGGGAGAATGTCAGTTGGTGCTGGCAGGGACGACAACATACGAGCCCAAGAGATGATACCAGCGCGTGGGGTCGTTCACGTCATACACGTCGAGGCCGAACGAAGTCTCGTCCGACTTGGGGAAGATAGCAGCAACCACGATGTGGCTCCTGTACTTGAAGAGGAAATAGGTCGTCGCACCGCGGTTCAACCACCTCTTGTTGTTGCGGACGAAGTCCACGATCTGGTTCTCGGTGAACGCAAGCGAATCGAGGTTTTTCGAAATTCCCTCGAACATTTCCCTGAAGGTGGCACTCCTGAGGAGCATGAAACCATGCACCTTTGTTTCCGCGGTGGGCTCCGCAGCTCTCCCTGAGTAGCTATTGATGAAGCTCGGGTGAAAATAGAAGAATTCGT
>JAKAIP010000176.1 GCA_021825025.1 bacterium | reverse complement strand
GACCTTCGGCTGCCTGGTGCTCCGTGTCGCCGATGTGGATAATGCCGGAGCCTTTGATGACGCGCCAGAATTCATCGCGATGCTCGTGAGTCTGCAGACTGATCGACTGACCGGCATGCACGGTGATTATTTTTACGGTCGTTTTCTCGTTCAGCGTGAAGCGCTCGAAGTCTCCCCAGGGGCGAATTTCCTTTTCGTAGTGCGAAAGATGTTCCATAGCGTCAGTATACAAGCTTTTGTTGAAAGAAGGAGGATTTTCAGCTACACTGAAAAAGTGAGTTAGAGGATACCTAATTCGCCGATGTAGCTCAGCTGGTAGAGCACCACCATGGTAAGGTGGGGGTCGTCGGTTCAATCCCGACCGTCGGCTCACTTTTTCAGAATGGTTTTGTATGGTAGAAAGTAATAGTTCAAGCCGCCCTAGCTCAGTTGGTAGAGCAACCCCTTCGTAAGGGGTAGGTCCCCAGTTCGAATCTGGGGGGCGGCTCAAAAAGAATTGGTTGTTTCGTGGAGAGAACAACGTATACTGAGGTGTATGACACACTTCGAAGGAGCAGCAGGTTTCGGAACTAGCAATAACCAAGAATCGAACGAGCGGCGAGGGAAAGCTCTCCATGCTGAGCGAGAATATCGAGGCGAGCGGTTGAGCGAGCGAGCTCTTGAAATGCTTATGCTCGATCGCAAGAGAATCATGGACGAGATTGCTAAGCTCGAAGAAAATTTGGCAGAAGGGAATGCACGTATTGCGGCGATGGGCCTTAAGGATGAGCAATTGCGTAACTTGGCTATTCAAGTCGGGAGGGAACTAACAGCAAAGATAACGTCTCTGAAAGAAAAACTCCAGACACTGGAAGAACATATCGTGCAGGGTGGCGGTAATCCGGAGGCGTTGCAGTAACGAGTACGTGCGATGGCTGATGAGCAAGACACACGACTAGCCGAACTCGAAGCGCTCATGGCGACGCCTGATTTCTGGGCGGATAAGGACCAGGCGCAGATGCTTGTGCGCGAGTACCAAAATATGAAGGAGGGCGGGTCGGGCGATCCGCACGATGCTGGAGATGCGACACTCGCTATTCTTGCAGGAGCAGGCGGCGATGATGCAGAAGATTTCGCTCGCATGCTTCGCCGTATGTATGAAGGGTATGCGAGCTCGAAGGGGTGGCGTGTTCGTGAGCTCCATGCGAATGAGAACGACCATGGAGGGTATCGGAATCTTCTTATGGAAGTGACGGGTACGGGTGCGTATGGCCGCTTGAAGTATGAGGCGGGAGTGCATCGTCTTGTCCGCATCTCGCCTTTTAACGCGAATGCGAAACGTCAGACGAGCTTCGCACTCGTGGAAGTTCTCCCAGCGCTCGTTGCGAGTGACGCGGTTGAAGTGAATCCAGCCGACATTGAGATGACGTTTGCCCGCGCCGGCGGCGCGGGTGGTCAGAACGTGAACAAGGTCGAGACAGCGGTGCGTATTCTCCATAAGCCGACAGGTCTTGCGGTGCATGTCTCCTCAGAGCGGAGCCAGCTCGCGAATCGTGAGAAGGCGATGGAGCTTTTGAAGGCGAAACTCTTCGCTAAAGAAGAGGCTGAACGCCAGGCAGCGGCCAAGGGTCGCTCCATCGCGAGTACGACAGCGAACGAGTGGGGGAGCCAGATCCGTTCCTACGTGCTTCACCCCTACAAAATGGTCAAAGACCACCGTTCTGACTACGAATCAAGCAATCCAGACAAGGTGCTCGAGGGCGACCTGGACGATTTTATAGACGCCGCCGCCGCAAGTGCGGTACAATAGGAAGGACTCATGATTTACTTCGACAAGGTGACGAAACGATACGGGGATACGGCAGCTCTCGAAGAGGTTACGCTCTCCATCGCCCCCAAAGAATTCGTCTCCATCGTCGGCCACTCAGGTGCGGGGAAGACCACCCTTTTGAAGCTCCTTCTTGCTGAGGAACGTCCGACGGGCGGCACTGTCTTTTTTGAATCAATCGACGTGAATGATTTGCCGAGTTCAGCTCTGCATCACTATCGTCGCAAGATCGGTATGGTGTTCCAAGATTTCCGCCTCATTCCTAATAAAACAGCGTACGAGAATATCGCTTTTGCCATGGAAGCGGCAGGACGTCCTGATGAAGAGATTGCGAGCGACGTGCCGTACATTCTGGATCTCGTGAATCTCTCTGATAAAGCGAAGCATTTCCCCGACCAGCTCTCCGGTGGTGAGAAGCAGCGCATTGCTATTGGACGCGCCATTATCAATCAGCCCGATCTTATCATTGCAGACGAGCCGACGGGGAACCTTGACCCGATCAACACCTACGAGGTCGTCGAGATTTTAAAGAAGATTAACGAACTCGGGACGACGATTGTCATCACCACGCACAATAAGGGCATCGTTGATGCTATCGGGAAGCGCGTGGTCACGATCGATCGCGGACGTTTGGTACGCGACGATGCGGACGGCAAATACGTACTATAATCATACTGAAACGCATGAACTCTATGGCCATAAAGCGGGTGCTCGTGAGCGGGGCGAAAAATTTCGCACGAGGTGGTGCGGTGTCGGCCGCGACGGTGCTCATTATGACCGTGACGCTCTCTATTATTGCGTCACTGCTATTTCTCTCAGCGCTGCTTACCTTTACGCTGAACTCAATTAAGGACAAGGTGGATGTGTCAGTCTACTTCGTCACCACAGCAGCTGAGGCCGATATTCTTTCGGTGAAGAATAAAATCGAGAACTTGCCGCAAGTGGCGAGCGTGACCTACACCTCGGCAGCTGATGCGCTCACCGCTTTCCGCGCTCGGCATGCGACCGACCAGCTTACGCTCCAGGCACTCGATGAGCTCGGCGGCAATCCGCTTGATGCATCGCTC
>JAKAIP010000175.1 GCA_021825025.1 bacterium | reverse complement strand
GTACCAGGCAAGCACTTTGACAAGATTCCCGTCGACCACGCGCGTCATACCGAGGTCCGCAATCGAGGCGTACGGCTCACCGACGATATCGCTCGAGACAAGCTCCTCATCGCTCACTGCAAACGTCTTAGACCATCGTGCATCCTGTGCTGCCTTGCGCAGAATATCGTTCACCTCTTCTGCAGTCGTGTCGCGCTTCGCGATGAACGTGACATCAGCAATCGAACCTGCCGGTACGGGCACGCGGAGCGAGATCCCATCGAACTTTCCTTTCAGCACTGGATACGCCTGAGTCACCGCAATAGCGGCACCGGTGCTGGTCGGGACGATGTTTTGCGCAGCAGCTCTCCCCTCCTTCATATCCTTCTTCGCCGGACTATCGACGATCGACTGGCTCGCGGTGTATGCGTGCGTGGTCGAGAGAATCGCCTTCTCGATCCCAATAGCCTCATCGAGAATCGCAATCACCGGACTCGCCGAATTGGTCGTGCACGACGCGTTACTCGTCACTGCGCAGGTATGCATACGCTCTTCATTCAATCCCATAAGGATAGTCGCCCCAATAGACTCGTCACCTTTCGCTGGTGCGCTAATAACGACGCGTCGCGCCCCTGCCTGCACGTGCTTCTGCGCGTCCTCGTACTTGGTGAAAAAACCGGTCGACTCGACGACCACGTCAATCGCCAAATCTTTCCACGGAAGATTCGCAGGATCTTTCTCCGAGAGGAACTGTACCTCCTTGTTGTCGATAAAAAGCTTGCCGTCTTTCGCTTCGACGGGGAACGGCGCGCGGCGGTACACCGTGTCGTACTTGAGCAAGTACGCGAGATTTTCGACTGAACCGAGATCATTCACTGCGACAATCTCAATATCACGACCATACGAGCGCCGCACAAACGCGCGACCAATACGACCAAACCCATTAATTGCGACACGAATAGCCATACGGAAAATTAATTAGAACTAATGCGAAAAGTATACCATTCACCTCCGTCGCTCGTGTGTGCACAATCCTCATGATGGGTTTCGTAAATCCATCATATACTTGAGAGACACTATGGAACTCTGTCATGCGCTCAACCGCGGTGTCGATGGACGAGATCTCTTCCTCGACTCTCAAGATTACGCGCGTTTCGTTCACAATCTCTACGAGTTCAATGACGCGGCTCCTGCCGACAACCTTTCGCGCCTCTTTGATCCTTCCGCCATGAGGGATTTCGTAAACCCTTCATTTCGGAAAGAGCGAGATCGACTCGTCGACATCCATAGCTAGGTTCTTATGAAGAACCATTACCATCTTCTCCTTTCTGAACGCACTCCCGGCGGCATCGGCCTCTTCCTCCGCAAACTAAACGTCGGCTATGCAAATTATTTCAATGAACGCTATGAGCGGAAAGGTGCGCTCTTCCAAGGACGCACAAAGAAGATTGTCATTGACCACGAGGCCCATTTCCTCTATATCCTTCATTACATCCATCTCAATCCTCTCGATTACCTTCCGGGTGCCGAGGAGTGGCGTATACGAAGCAAGAGTAGCCTACCGAGCATCGACGAGGCGCTCGCCTACCTTGATTCGTACCGCTGGAGCAGCTACCCTGATTATGCCGGTAAGAAAAATTTCCCTTCGATACTGACGATGTCCTTTTTCAAGGGCGCGCTTGGCGACCCTCATGCCGCAACACAAGAATATCTTCGTGACACGCACTCGGGCGAATTTGAGAGACCCGGGAAGATAGCTCTTGAATGAGGGGTTTACGAAACCCATCATATTACTACTACATTATTGGCCGCCACCTTGTTTATAGAGCTGCTGTACCTCGCTCGCCGAGAGGGCGCGGTTGTAGACACGAACGTCGTCGATGATGCCCGAGAACCGGTTGGTGTTTGAAGCAATTACGGCAATATACAAATTATTAGTACCTACAAACGCCCCAACCGGACCATTTGTACTTACCAAAACCCCGTCAATATAAAGATTGAGCGTTCCGCTCGCATCACGACTACCGACGACTTGATGCCATCCAGTGTCATTTGGTGCGGAGGCATAATTTATATTATTAGTTTCATTATACAATCCGAATGTGAATTTCGAGGCCCCCAGTAAATACCCGAAATATATTTGAGTATCAGTTCCTCCATACTTCCCAGCAAAAAAAAGCATGCCGGTTCCACCCACAGCATTCTTCTTATACCAGGCGCTTATAGTATAAGATCCCTGCAGGATAGCACTCGTTGTTGTTGCGAGAATATTTTGACTCGTACCATCAAATGAGAGCGCTTGGCCGATTTTACCGATGGAGGGAGTGGGTGAGCCGACGAGAGTGCCGTTATTGCCTTGACCGCTAATGTCGGTCGCCGTAGTCGAGGTGAGATACTTGCCGTCAAACGGCCAGTATCCGACGAGGCCGTAGCTGAGGCCGGAGGTAGCTCCGGTGTAGACGGTCGGTGAAGTAGCCACGTGACTCCCCGATCCTTGAGCGTAGAGCTGCTGCACTTCGGTCGCGGAGAGCGCGCGATTGTAGAGATGAAGGTCATCAACGGAACCGATGAAATAGGTGTCCCCGTAAGTATAATTGTGCCATCTGCCAATGTCTGCGTTTGGATAACTTATCCAGCCCGAGCCACCCGAGCCGCCCCCGTCGACAACATACGATGAATTACTCAACGTTTGAGGCACTCCATTTACGTACAAGGTTCCAGACAATACTCCTGAAGAGGACGGAACATTTAGATTCAATACATAGAAATTCCACTTACTCACATCAGCCGTGGTGGTGTTTGTAAGAGTGTAATCATACGGAGCATTCCGATTTGAATCGACATAATAGGTTAAGCTCCCGTTCGCATTTATCACAACTGCTCCATCGCCTGGGTAGATGCCGCTTGTCC
>JAKAIP010000174.1 GCA_021825025.1 bacterium | reverse complement strand
ATTATTAATACAATAACACACATATGGGCGCAACAGGATCACGAGATACGGCAAACCTTACCGCACGTAAGTACGACGTGAAGGACGTTATCTCATTGTTGGATGTGAATCGTTACCCGTTATTGGCAATCTTGACCAACGCCGGAAAGGACCCCGTCTCAAAACAGGGAAAAGCCATCAAAAAGATGGAAACCACCGACTCTGAATTCAAGTGGTATGAGGATGAGTTTCAGTCTCGCACTGCAACCACCACTACCGGTCAAACTGGTAAGGATATCTCAACTGCCATAGCATCAGTGGTACTTGCTTCAGGAGAAGGAGTACGATTTGCTATCGGGGACGTTATTAAGTTTCCCGCGACTAAATATACATTTAAAGTAACAAACGTATCTACCGATACACTCTCACTCTCCGCAGAGTTAGGAGGCGCAACTGGTACTGTCGATTTGTCTTCTTTACCTGTATGGATCATCGGTAATTCAAACCAAGAAGGAGCGAGCTTGCGAACTATCAAAGGCACTACTCCCGTGGAACATGTTGGCTACTGCCAAATCTTCCGCACTCCGTTTGGAGTAACCGAAACTTCACGAAACACACAGACTCTTATTCGTGAAAACGACTTTGATTTTCAACGTCGTAAGAAAGGTATCGAACACTATATCGATATCGAACGTGCATTTTGGTTCTCTAAGAAAGCCAAAGTCACATCAGGTACTCACCCCGAGCGTTGGACGGAAGGTATCTTAAACGCAATCTCAACTTATGCGACAGCAAACGTAGACACTGAAGCAGAATTTGAATTGTGGTTAGAGAGCGCCTTCGCGCATGGAAACACTGAAAAATATCTCTTCGCGGCACCTGCCGTCATGAGCATGATCAGTGGATGGGCAAAAAATAAGCTTCAGCTTATGCCTGCCGATAAAGTGTATGGAATGACTATCTATAAGTATCAATCCGTACATGGAACTGTAAATATTATCAAGAATGATTTGTTTACTGGAACCACATTCGGTAACTATGCGGTAGCCCTCGATATGGAAGCTATCTTCTATCGATATCTTTCAAATCGAGACACTAAACTCGCCACAAATCGCCAGGCACCTGGAGATGATGAACGAGTCGATGAGTACATCACTGAATGCGGTTTGCACTTCGAACAGGAGAGCAGACATGCAATCATGTCGATGGGATCACTCTAAGAAGAGTTGTCAGATGGGGCGTGAACCCCGATGGAACACGCCTCATCAACATCGGGTGATAACTCGAAATATTATTAATTAGCGATAAAGAAACATATGAAACAAGAATCAGAGATCGTACGATTCTTCTCAAAATACCGAGAGCTTAAGATTGTTGTTAAGCCCGGATACTACAAAGAAGTCGATGGAAGAACATTACCTATGGCAGGTAAAGCAATTCAATTCCATGACAGCACGTACGAAACCAGTGATCCTGGTGAAATAGAGTTTCTCCGCACTCATAAGAACTTCGGTAGCATATTTGACGAAGTAAAGATTAATGGATCTGCATTAAAGAACCAAAAATCTCTTGAGCAACTCGAAAAAGAAAACGCGGAGCTACGAGCAAGAATTACCAAAGGTAATACGAAGGTCGCAAAGACCACTAAACGTGGCACACCCGTAGAGGACGAGAAAGAAAAAAAGCCAGAAAAAACACGTAAGCCGGCATTCTAACCTATGGAAATCAACACAAACATACAAGCAGAAATGCATGCGCGAGTGTTTCGTAGAATGCAAAAACCAAAACATCTTCCAACGTGGATATGGCTACGCTTGCCGAAGATATCACTCTTTGGTCGGTGGGAAGATTTAGGAAAGATAGCATCCACACAAGACGGCAATCTGAGCGTGAGGCAACCAGAGTGATGGTCTCACAATAACAACATCGGACCGGAGTCGTGGTTCGAAATAATACACATTAATTATGGCTACAGTTTTCACTAACGTAGGAATAGTAAAGGTAATAGCGGCAATCTATGGAGATGTACATACTGTGCCCACATACATTGGATGGGGTACGGGAGCAGGAACAGCAGGGGTAACGGATACCACGTTGTTTACTGAAGCATCCGAAGCGCGCGTGAATGGAACTAAAACCAAACAACAGACCACGATAGCCAACGACACATTTCAAGTAGTCGGAACGCTGACGGCTGATGCAGGAAAGACCATCACAAACGCAGGATTGTTCGATGCAAGTACAGTAGGAAATATGTGGATCAAGGGAGATTTCACAGGAGTAGTACTCGCACTCGGTGATAGTATTCAATTCACCATAAAACTTGCACAAGCATAAAAGAAAGGTTCTCGTCCTTTCACTCTGTCCTCTCTCACAGGATGGAGATAAGAGGATGAGGCAAACCAGTCGAATATTTAATACTTAAATAAACCATATGGCATCAATAAAACAAGCATACGAAAGTACAGATACACTAACGATAACATTAGCTTCTTTGGCTACTGCTTCGGGTAGAGCTTCTACCGCAGTAGACAACACAACTAATAAAGACCCGTGGGCGAAAGTATTTGTTAAAATAAAAACAGGTGCTTCAGGAGTGAGTGCGACAGGAACGGTGAATGTCTATCTTATAGGTTCAGCAGACGGAACGAACTATGACGATAGCTTTGCTGGAACAGATGCGGCGTATACGCCCGTCAACGCAAAACTGTTAGGTTATCTCACAGCAAACGCAAATGCTACCACCTACACTAAAACCTTTAACTTAGAGGATTTAGGAGTGGAACTACCACAGAAATTCGCTATCGGGATTTACAACGCTACAGGTGCGGCATTTGATAGCACGGCTGGAAATTTGGCGGTATTAGTCGTAAGAAATTATAAGACTGTAGCATAATATGGCAGTCCCATCCTT
>JAKAIP010000173.1 GCA_021825025.1 bacterium | reverse complement strand
GTATTCATATCCAGATTTTTATCGGCACCCCCCATCACTAAGATGATATTCTTCGTCCCGGTGTCGAGCGCACGCAGTGCAGCAAGCGTCGCGTCAGGTGTCGTGGCGGTCGTATCATTATAGACTTTGACGCCCTCCACCTCACGAATAAGCTCAAGCCGCCCCGGGACGCCTCGGAACGACTCTAGTGCCGAACGACTCACATCATCTTCAACGCCGACTGTGCGCGCCGCCGCGAGCGCAAGTGCTGCATTATACCGATTATGCATACCCGGGATCTGGAGCGTCCAGGTATCCGGCAACTTTAATTCATCGACGACAAGTGTCTTCGCCTGTATTGCCTCACCATATCGATCGATAACCGTTGGAGCACACTGCTTCCCCAAGATGAGCGTATCCTCTTCTGTCTGATGGAGAAAAATATTCGCCTTGTCCGCAAGATACTGTTCTGGTTTCTCTGCGTAGTAATTCAGATGGTCGGGATACAGGGTGGTGAAGATGGCGATGTGCGGCGAAAGCGTCGCTTCACCAAGACCCTGACACTGCCACGAATCAAGCTCGAGTACCGCCAGAGTGTCTGGGGCCACCTCCGGCAGCAGCGCGAGTGTCGAGACGCCACGGACATTCCCACCGAGCAGTACCTTCTTCCCGGCTGCGTGCAGAATTGTATACGTCATGTGGGTAACTGTTGATTTACCGCGCGTACCGGTCACACCGACTGTCGTACTGCCTGCAAGCTCCATAAAAAGATCCGCACTCATGCGCACTGGTATGCCGTTCTTCTTCGCCTCCGCGATATACGGCGAGTTGAGTGGAACACCAGCCGCTTTCAAAATAAAATCGCGCTCTCTGAAATCTTCGAGACGGTGCTCGCCAAGAACGAACGTGATGTTTGGAAATGATGTGAGCTGCGCGACCGAGCTCGCAAGCTCTTCGCGCGATTTGAGATCGGTGACAATAATCTCCGCCCCGCATTCGGCGAGGTACTGTGCATCACCGACACCCCGCCCCAGGAGACCGAGACCCATCACCGTGATCTTCTTCCCGCGGAAATAGCTTGAAGCATCCATGCTTCAAATGGTAGCGCACCCGCCCAACTCCTGCACGCACACAGTACTTACTGGCAACTTGTCGTCGCTACAGCATCTTCGTGGGTAAATGGGAGGGTCGTGAGCGGCAAAGCGACAATCTCATAGGGTGTCGTACTGGCGACAGTCTTCGTGCACGTGCCGGATGGCTTCTCGATTGTAATCGACACTAGGCGAGACGCCGTATCTTCAACTCTTGTCACTGAGATAGCCGAAGCTGTCTCAGCAGCCCCTGCGAAAACAGCGACGACAGCATGTGTTGTAAAATCGACAGTCGGCGGAGTACCGGTCGCGGCGATCATCTTCCAAAGCAACGCTAGATCTGCAGCAGAGGTAATGAGGTAATTCACCCGTTCAGTAATAGGTGATTCTACTCCTCGCACAACCGTCGTAAATGGAATAAGTGCCGCTGAGAGCTGTTGCGTAGACTGCGAAGAAGAAATGCTTGGTCTATCCTCAGAACTGATACGGAGTGCTACGGTGCCAAGCGCTACCGCAGCGACAATAGCGACAAGTGCCACGAGTATGCCTTTATCACGCATACCCGCAGTATACTCTGTATTCTCTATAGGAATGGGTGATGTGGGTATAACCTTACGACCACCTCCTGATTCTGTTTTTTGTGCACGCGGTAAGAGTCGAACTTACGACCGCCCGAGTATCAGTCGGGTGCTCTACTGGAAGGAATGGAGGTGACTGACGAGTAATATCGTCGAGTTGACCGGAATGACGCACCAGGAAACTTTGCCGAGTCTGGCGAGGCACAAGCTTACCAACTGAGCTAAGAAAATTTGTGACGTCCTCTGTGCACGCTCTAGGAGTCGAACCTAGGACCGCCCGAGTATCAGTCGGGCTGAAACTCCTGATTCTGTTTTTTGTGCACGCGGTAAGAGTCGAACTTACGACCGCCCGAGTATCAGTCGGGTGCTCTACCAACTGAGCTACGCGTGCACAAAAAACACAATGAACAGGATTCAGACCAACTGAGCTAAGCGTGCACACAGAAAACCACTTTTGAAATACTAGCAAAAAACCTATTATTTTTCCACCGGTCGCTACAGGGTGAACAAGCAAGTTGTGCTACCTTATAGAAGATAGCGAGTATGAAATCAGTGTCACTTTCAGTGCTTTCATTTGCGGGGTACCTCTTCGCCATACCTTATTTCTTGTTTAGTACTTACTGGCTCGCCACCTCGCTTCGAGATGGCGGGCTTGGCGGGGGTCTTTGGGAACCCGGGATTGTCGTTACCGTTATCACCCTGCCCGTATCACTCGTGATTCTTCCCATTCAGGGAATGATGGAGAAAGGGGTTGGTGCTGCCACCTCGCTTCGAGTCACACCACTAGCGTACTACTCGGTATTGGGGATACTCTATTTTATCGCCATTGTCATCAATACGCTCATTCTTTTCTATGCCGGCAAAGGACTCTACAAATTGGTTTTGTATCTAGCCCATCTGTAAATGAAGTGCTCGACAGCACAAAAGAAAAAGCCTGCGGGGGCTTTTCTTTGAGTATAAAAGATGTTGTTTTGTGCGCTCTTTTGTTCCGCCTATTCTGTCCTACTTGAGAGCTCATATGTGGCTCTCAAATACCATCGGGTTACGTTATCCGACTTCCGAGTACCGTTTCGAGACGAGTACTATCTCTCCATCTTCCGAAGAAGACGATCGACATGATTTTCCTTTCGAGAAAATCGATTCCAAATTGGATATGTTCCACGAACAGCTTCCGCTACCCGTGCCTTGTTACGACTTAGTCCTTGTCACTGAATTTACCGTAGTCCTGCGCAAGGCAGACCTTCGGGTACCCCCAGCTCCCTTG
>JAKAIP010000172.1 GCA_021825025.1 bacterium | reverse complement strand
CTTGAAGGATGTAGATCTGGATAGGCAACTATTCCAGCACGAGCAAGTGCGTACGCTCTCCGAACATCTACACATCGATCCGGAGAAGATCGAGTTCCTGGATCATCATACTTGCCATGCATACTACGCTTACTACTCCAGCCCCTTCCGCCGGAAAGACTGTCTTGTTGTTACGATGGACGGTGGTGGCGATGGGCGCAACATGACAGTCTGGAAAGTCGCAGGTGACGTCCTGACACTCATCTCGGACTCGAAAGAAAATGTACTTTGCGAGATATATAAGCTCGTGACGCTATTGCTCGGTATGCGTCCTGACCAGGACGAGTACAAAGTGATGGGTCTGGCTGCCTATGCAAAGGGTGAGCACATGAAAGATATGCTCGCGCGATTCCACGACATCTTGAAGGTCGATGGCTTCAAGATTGTATACAGGAACAAGCCAGCAAATCTCTTCGATCATGTCGCGGAATTGGTCAAATATCAGCGCTTTGATAACATAGCAGGCGCTGTCCAACAATTCACGGAAGAGGTACTGACAACGTTCATCAGCACGCTATGCGCCGAGACTGGCGTGTCGCGTTTGGTTATTAGTGGCGGTATTGCGCTCAACGTGAAGGCAAACAAAGCCATCCAAGAGCTTCCCCGTGTCACCGATCTGTTCGTCAGCCTGGGGCCCGGCGATGAGTCGTTATCCCTAGGTGGATGTTACTACATGAACGCAGGAGGAAGCGATCCGTTGGAAAATGCGTATTTGGGTTTCGACGTGTCCCAAGAGCGTATTGACGAATCGTTCTTGCTTGCCAAGTACAACGTCAAACATCGAGTCACAAACAGGGAAGTGGCCACCTTGCTAAGTAAGGGCGTCATCATAGCTCGTGTATATGGCAAGGCAGAGTTCGGGCCTCGTGCGCTTGGACACCGGAGCATTCTCGCACATCCGCGTCACCTGTCTTCGGTGAAAGTGATCAATAAGGCAATCAAGAATCGAGATTTTTGGATGCCCTTCGCTTTGTCCATCTTGGATAAGGCCGTCCAAGACTATATCTTGATGCCGGACGGTACATCGGCTCCCTTCATGACCGTTGCGTTTATGACGAAAGCGATGCTCAGAAACGATATCGCTGCCGGAATACACGCATATGACTCAACGGTAAGACCGCAGGTCGTGACTCAACTTGCTGCACCTGATTACTATGACCTTATCGAGTCATTTGCCGGTATCACGGGGATTCCTGCGCTTTTGAACACAAGCTTCAATCTGCACGGAGAACCAATGGTGAATGATTTGGCAGATGCACTGCATACGCTTGATAACTCAGGTCTCACACACCTGGTGTATCGAGACATGCTGATCACGAAAAAGAATGGAGGTGTCAAGTGAGAAATGTAGTGCTTTACGGCGGTAGTTTTAATCCGCCGTGCTCGCATCATCGTCAACTTGTACAGGCCATGGCGGAAAACCCTTTCTTTCATGAGATCGTGGTTATCCCCTGTGGACGAAGTGGTAACAAGAGCTATGTTGAAAACAATCTTCGTATGCGCATGACGGAGTATGCCTTCGCCGGGATCCCCCGCACTGTCCTTGATCTACGAAACCTCAAGGATGACATCTTTACATCGAACTTTCATCTTGAAGCTCTGTATCAAGCACACGACACAGTGCTATGGCACGCCATCGGATCGGATCTACTTGTCAGAGACGACACGGGTCTTAATCCGATCCAGCGAAGATGGACCAAAGGGTCCTTCATCTGGGAAAACTTCAGTTTTCTTGTCATCCCGAGAAGCGGATACCCTGTCGTGCCTGGACTCTTGCCGAAACAGCAAGTTGTCCTGCAAGGTGAGTTCGACGGCAGTTCGACAGATGTGCGTAACGCAATCCGAGAAGGAATCCTCTTCAACCAGATGGTCGACTCAAAAACGTACGATCTTATTGAAAGGGAGAATCTTTATCGATGAAATCGCACAAAATAGCGCTAGTATTCTTAATTATAGATACTAGCGCTTTTCTTTTGCCGATTTTTGTTATAATATTTATGCATGAGTATTCAGATACTACAAAAAAAGGTCGTTCATAAGGGGAAATTCACCACATTATGGGGGACTGAGTTTGTTGTTCGCGGACGAACCCATGTATGGGAATGGTTGGAGAAATTTGATATCGTATATATTTTGCCGATTACGCCAGAGGGTAAATATGTGTTTATAAAACAATTTCGTTTTCCTATCAATGCGTACGTGCTGGAGACACCGGCGGGTATTATTGAATCCGAGAGTACACTTGAGAAGTTGGCTTTAAAAGAACTTCTAGAGGAAACAGGTTATACAACCAAAAGACCTTTGGAAGTCTTGCCAAAATATCCTATTAGCCCTGCTCTTACAAATGGTTTTGCGTATGGGTTTTGTGCACGAGATGTCATTCAAACAAACAATCAAAACTTGGAAGATGCTGAAGACATAGAAATTATAGAACTATCGAAGGATGAGCTTTTTGATATTGCATCTAAGGGTGACACAGAATATTATCTTGATCCAAGATTGTTAGGATTAATCATGCTAGTGGAATCAAAAAGGGATATGTAATTATTTTGTTTCAACTATCACATAAACGAGAAAGGGGAGAAGTAAAGTTTTGCTACTTACTCTATTTTCATTAAAATGAAATACAAACTTTTTCAAGTTAAGCGTTTGGGCTTGAGTGTCTATTCTACAGGTAAAGTCATTAAAATAGAAGAAAAAACCCCGCAAAATGTGGGATTTATCTAATCTTTTAAGCAGAAAAAGCCATGTAGCTGATTTTATGGCAAAAATACGCATCCTTCATCATAAAAAGAATCAAATTTACAAATATTCATGGTCAAATTATAAAATAGCTAGTCGCTAATATCTATGCAAAAAATTTCTATAAAAGGCCTGTTTTATAAGAACGGTAATATCCT
>JAKAIP010000171.1 GCA_021825025.1 bacterium | reverse complement strand
GGGGCAGGAATCATTTATTGCATCTCCTCTGAAAATAAAAAAACTGTCGTTTTCCTGTAACACTTGCCAATTATAGTATTTCCATAAATCACAATTCGTTGAAGGAGTACGATTATGGAAAATATACCTTTATGTGCGGGGATGGCTGACGAGTACGTTGATGACAGGCCTTATGATCACATGGATGATGATGACATTGAAAATGAAATGTAAGTGCATTAGGGCTCTTAACCAAGGACAAAGCGGGATACCAAGGAGGGGCGGGAGTCATCATGGATGTGCATACCGGACAAATTATCGCGCTTACCAGTTACCCTGAGTATTCTTCGCAGGCGATGACAGACGGCGATCCTTCTGCTATTGCTTCGTATAACAGCAATCCTGATCAACCATTTCTCGATCGCGCAATCAACGGACTGTATGCCCCTGGTTCAATCGTGAAGCCGATTGTCGGTATTGCCGCACTGACCGATGGGGTGATCAATGAAAACACGCAAATATTGAGTACTGGTTCCATTAGTCTTCCTAATCCCTACGATCCTGCACATCCTTTCGTCTTCAAAGACTGGCGTGCAAATGGTTGGGTGGATATGCGTCACGCCATCGCCTATTCCTCTGACGTGTATTTCTATGAAGTGGGAGGTGGGTATCAGAATCAACCAGGAATTGGGATCAACGCTCTGGATCAGTATTATCGTCTTTTTGGCTTTGGCAGTCCCGCTGGTTTGGCTGGATTTCCAGAACCTTCCGGTACTATTCCATCACCGCAATGGAAGGCAGAAAATTTTCCCGCTGATCCTACCTGGCGCATCGGTGATACATACCACACCGCCATCGGACAGTACGGACTTACCGTTACACCGCTCCAGATTGTGCGTGAAGCTGCAGCCATTGCCAACGGAGGCATGCTGCTTACTCCACAATTGCTTGCCAGCTCTACGCCGCAAGGCACCAACTTATCGCTTGACCAGCATAACGTTGAAGTCATACGCGAAGGAATGCGATTGGGTGTGACAGGTGGTATTGCGCAAGCGGTAAACTTCAATTTTGTACATGTCGCTGCAAAGACAGGAACCGCGCAATTGGGAGTAAATAATGCATTTGAAAATTCCTGGATGATGGGATTTTTCCCATATGAAAATCCGCACTACGCGTTTGCCGTTGTGTTAGAGAAAGGGAAATCGGGAACGCTGGAAGGCGCATCCCGTGTTGTAAAATATACGCTGCAATGGATGGAAGCGAATGATCCGCAATACCTGCAGTAAGCAGTATGTTGACTTTTATGCCCAGTTGGATAAACTTCTTGCGAACATGACTGAAGAATTTATTTCTCAGGAGAAATTTGAAGAATTGACGCAGGAACTGAATGAGCTTCGTACCACACGTCGACGCGAAGTGGCTGAGCAGCTGGAATACGCTCGCTCTCTAGGGGATTTGTCTGAAAATGCAGAATATCAGGAAGCGCGAGGCCTTCAGGCAGCGGTTGAAGAACGCATCCAAAAACTGGAAAGTATTTTGAAACATGCAAAAATCGTGCGCAATACTAAGACCGATACGGTAGGCATGGGATCCACGGTACAAGTCCAAAAAGTAGGCGGAGACGAGAAGCATCAGTACACTATTGTCGGCGCAGAAGAAGCTGACATGTTTAATGGAAAAATCTCCTACCATTCTCCATTAGGTGCTGCATTGCTTGGTAAAAAAAGCGGAGAAGAGTTCTCTTTTCATACTCCTAAGGGCACACAGCGCTACAAGATTCTTAAAGTAGAATAGTTCCTGCTCGTTGCGATGACATCAGTCTAGTATTTGCTATAGTAGGAACACAATTGCTATGGCTTCGCTAGAAGAAATTCGTACTGAACGCCTGAAAAAAATTACACTGCTGCGGCAACGAGGGATGGATCCGTATCCTGCGGAGTCATATCGTTCACACGACAATGCAACGTTTCTCCGCGCATTCGATGTGCTTGCCGAAGCACGCACCACCATCACGCTTGCAGGGCGAATCATGTCCTTGCGCGATCAAGGAGGAGTCGTATTTGTAGATTTATTTGATGGCACTGCCCGTATCCAGGCAGTATTGAAAAAAGATGAGATGGATCCAGATCACTTCTCGCTTTTTATGGATGCTGTTGATCCGAGCGATTTTATAGAAGTGACCGGTGAGGCATTCACGACAAAACGCGGTGTGTCATCGATAGGTGTAACTTCCTGGCGCATGCTTGCAAAAAGCATTCGTCCGGTACCCGATCAATGGTTTGGACTCAAGGATGAGGATGAACGCTATCGTAAACGCTATCTCGATATCCTGCTTAATCCGGAGGTGATGGAACTGGTGAAAAAGCGCTCAGTATTTTGGAACGCTATACGCACGTTCATGCTGGAACGCGGATTCATCGAAGTGGAGACACCTGTCCTGGAAACGACTACCGGAGGAGCGGAAGCTCGTCCATTCATTACTCACCACAATGCGCTTGATATTGATGTGTTCCTGCGCATCTCTGTCGGGGAATTATGGCAGAAGAAACTTATGGTAGCGGGTCTGCCGAAGACGTTTGAGATCGGCCGGATTTTCCGCAATGAGGGCATGTCGCACGAACATGCCCAAGATTACACTTCGTTTGAGTTCTATGCATCGTATGAAGATGCGAGGGAAGGAGTACCGATGCTCATGGAGCTATATCGAACTGCTGCACAGAAAGCCTTTGGTACGATGGTGTTTACCATAGGTTCATTTACGGTAGATCTCAGTAAGACATGGGAGACACTTGATTTCAACGAACTGATGCAACAGCAGTATGATTTTGATCCAAGGACAATCACACTGCCGCAAGTACGTAGCGTGTTAGATAAGGAAGGAATTGAGTATGAACACAATGTAGATATCGGCCGAGGTGTGGATCTCTTATGGAAGAAAATTCGCCGAACCATCGCGGGGCCTGCAATACTAATTGGTATGCCGGTA
>JAKAIP010000170.1 GCA_021825025.1 bacterium | reverse complement strand
ACTTTGCCGTCGACTTTGCCGTCGACCGCCGATCTCGATCCAAACGTCGACTTTGCCGTCGACCATCGATCTCGTTCCTGGCGTCGACAATTCTGTCGTCTGATTTTGATTTGTGCTTATGTGGACTATGTGCTCCGGCACGCGTAAAATGCAATCGACCGTTGATGCGCGGACATGGAAACAGACGATGGTAGTCTTGATCGTTTGGATTACTAGTTGGACTCCTCTGGGAATCTGGATTTCATCACTCTGGGGATGCAATGGCCACGTCGAGGCTGACTGCGACGTGGAATGTAGAAATCGGGGCGTCGACTGCAGAGCTGGTGCCATGGTCGTGGGGATCCTTGCGACGACCTTCCCGACAGCGCTCTTGCTCGCCGTCATTCACGTCGTGTCTGGGAGACAAAAGTTGATTCCGGCACGATACAAAACGTTCGCTTTCATCACCGACGATGGCAACATCGTGATTAAAGACGAAATCAAGCAATACTTCGGCCAATTTCACTACCTAGACCACGAAGTGGTATCTCCCGAAGAAATCAAGCGCAAACCTCTTGACGGAATACTATCTGCGTTCGCGACCACAGCAACCAGCGAATGGGCAATGCGGAATTTCAACTCAGACGACGCGATCGCGAAACTACATGATGCGTGCCCACCCAGCATATGGGTACGACATTGGTTTGCATCGCATCAGTCGGACGACATCCTCGTCTGCGTCGGCAAACCTTCGGATGTAGTGCGAGAACTCGTTGGCCGGCGTGGCGGCGTCGTCATCCAGATCACCAAGACCGATTCGCGCATGCCGGGCGTCAACGACGACGTCGCGCCGACGTCGGCAGTCGCCGACAACAAAGCATCGGTGGACGCAGTCATCGAGTACAACGGCACCGACTGGGATCTGCGCAATCAGCTGAGGAAACTGTTCGACCGCTTGTACGCCAATGCGTGAATTCGTATACATCATATACGTCGTCATGAGGGCAGCTGCCGTTCTCGATTGTTGCCGAGCACACGAAGGACGACGTTTCGATGGCCGTTGAGCACACGAAGGACGGCGTCTTGATTGATGTCGTGGACCAAATCCGGCCTCACGAGGATGAAGTTGACGATGTCTTCCTCTGTAGGCTCACCGAAAGACGACGCATTCAGTTCAAGCACGGCATACATAAATCTGTCTATCAGATCGGTCGAGCCGTCGGCGAAACGAATGGCTCCCTCGGCTATGCGGTTTTGCTTCTTCGGGATTTGCGCACACCACTCTGGATGCGTCCTTCCTGCGTTTGCACGCGCTCTTCAGTTGTCTTCTACCGAACACAACCGTTATCGCACGCAACAAAGTTGTTCAACACGTATATCGGTATACGTCTTATTGTTGTCCATGCGTCGACTCGCCGGCTTGCGCCGATATGTTGGCTTGTGTCAACTCATCAAGACGATCACAGTCATCCATGATGCTCTTGAATGTCTTTAATGTGTCCCGCGAACTGTCATCATTCTTACCACGAAGTATGCCAAGAAGGAGCGAGCCAACATCGATTTGTAGACTTTCGAGGCCATCGTACTCCGTGATCGAGAACGCTTCCCTGCACGCGATCGGTATTCTCTCCGCCTTCCACACGTCGTCGTAAGCACCTTCTGGACGCTTAAAACGACATCTGTCGGGATCCACCGGTACGCCCTCAACTGCGAACTCCCGCATCAACCGCAGACACACTGGATCATACCGAAGTCTACGCATATCGATGACGTCACGAATACGAAGCCCGGTCTCACGGAAGAACGCACTCGTCAGCCAATCCGGCAGACCATCGCCACCATACTTCGCATGAACGAGCACCTTAATGGACTCATTGTCGTCCGGCAAGTTGTCCTCGATGAACGTCAGCTTGCCCGCCCTTGGTTTGCTTTTGTCCGTCATTTTTAAGCCACGGAGAATCCTACTGTATGGCCTGGCAACGCATGCGTACATCGAGGCCCTTGCATTCCTCTACGATGTCATCTAACGCCTTCAACGAAGCACGCGAGCTATCATCGTCTTTTCCCTGAAGCACACGAAGAAGGATGCGACCTTGATCAACGTGCAAGCTCTCGTAGCCATCGTACTCCGTGATCACAAAGGCATCTCTGCATGCAATCGGTATGCGCACAGCTCTCCATGCATCCTCGTAGACGTCATCGGAATGCCTGCGACTCGGGCTCATTGGAATACCCTCTGTCGCGAACTTCCGCATCAGCCGTAGACAGATCGGGTCATATCGGAGCCTCTGATAGTTATCGATCTCGTCCGGCGACAAACCGACTTCACGGGCATAAGCGTTCAGTAGCCAGTCCGGTATTCCACCGAGCCCATGCATCACACGAATGAGTACCTTGATGGTTGCGTTGTCGTCCGGCAAGTTGTCCTCGACGAATGTCAGCTTACCCATCCTCGATCCGCTTTCTCCCGCCATTTTAAGACGGCACAGTAGCATGACCTCGATGCAATCAAACGACAGCAATCGGCGGTTATCGTCATTTGGAACAGTAGACATCTTGCCCGTGCGAACGAACGTGAAGACGACTCTACCCTCTCTTAGGGCGACATCACAGTGGCATTGTCGACCGATGCTTTCGAGTCCAGGCGTCTCGAGTATAGCGAAGTTGCCGGATGTGTGGACATCAGTTGGCTCGCCGAGTATATGGATACGAGTGAATACTACGTCGGTGAACTCCTTGTCGACGATTGTCCGCGATTTGAAGACGACGCGGTTCTCCGAACCGACACTGCTGTTGGCGATCAAATCGAGATCACTCTCAATGCGCATAGTCCGCGTTCTGATCACTTTTACGTCGCCCAAGGCACACAAGGCTGCCAACACCGTACGCGACGGCCGACGAAAACGTCGATAAGACCGTCGACCAAAACGTCGACTATCCAACAGAGTTGCCACCGTCGACTCCACCGTCGACTCCACCGTCGACTCCACC
>JAKAIP010000169.1 GCA_021825025.1 bacterium | reverse complement strand
CTCGAGCATATCGCCAAGCACTGCAATGCGACGGGTTGCCCGTGGGAATGTCTTCAACGTTCCAAGAGCTTTCTCGACAGCCACCGGCGAAGCATTGTAGGTGTCATCAATAATGAGTGCCCCCTGCTTCCCGCTCAGTATACGACCACGTCCAGCAGGTGGCTCATAACTCTCAAGCGCATCGAGCGCATCGGCAAGTGGAATACCGAAAGCAAATGCTGTCGCAAGTGCCGCTGTTGGTGGGAGAATCTGGGTTGTCCCAACCGAGCCCCGCACCACGATCTCCCCGTGCAGATCTTCGACTCGGACATCAGCGTGCATACCGGCAACCCGCCCGCCTTCCTCAGCAAAGGTAGTATTACTTACTCGAATCATTGCTCCCTCTCCAGTACCATACGTAATGATACGAGCTGGCGTACGGAGCGCATTCTCAAGCGCATACGGGTCATCGGCAGAGATGATAAGCGGTGCTGCAGCACGAAGTGCATAGGCAGGAGAGAATTCTTCTTCGCGCACCGCCTCCGGCGAAGCGTACGCTTCGACGTGCACTGGCACTTCTGGGAGCTGGGTCACCACGACCGCATCAGGTGTTGCGATACGCAGGATACGCGCAAGATCACCCGGTTTATCGGCGCCCACCTCAAGGACAAGCATCTTCGGGTAATGATTGGGCAAGAAAATGAGTCCGATAGCGTGGCTCACAAGCGAGAACCAAGCAAATGGGTTGTTCCAAGGATTATCAACGCCCAAAATGGTAAACGGTACGCCAAATTCGCTGTTAAAACTCTTCTCGCTTTTCCGTACAAAGAAGCGGGCGGAGAGTACTGCGGCGACGGCATCTTTCGTCGAGGTCTTCCCTACCGACCCTGTCACCATCACAATATGCGGTCGATACCGATGCACCACTGCGCGTGCAAGGAGTCCGAGGATTGAAGCAAGTAGGAGTTTAGAGAAATTTTTCATAGATAGATGCTGTTCGCGGCGGCTTACCTCGATGGTGTCGAGGTGGCAAAACCACGATCCGGCGGTACTTGGTAATAATCAATGAGAAAGTGTACGAGGTCAAGGAATGTCGTATCGAGTGTTTCCGACGCATACATCACGTGCTGCGGGTCATTGGTATACAGCAGAATAATGAAGCGTGGGTTATAGGATGGGAAGAACCCGACAAACGAATGGAACCAGCGATCCGTGTAGTAGCCACCCTGTCCGTTCGTCAGCTGCGCGGTTCCCGTCTTCGCTGCGACCGACATTGTCGGAATCATCGCTCTTCCTCCCTGCAATTTTTCGTCTACCATTTCGGTCATCATTTGCGTCGTCTCATGCGCCGCAAGCGCAGAGAACACTTGTGTGGTAGTGCTGTAATTGAGTGTTCGCACAATTCCCGAATCGAGTCGTATCGCGCTTGCTAAGTGTGGTTGAACCATAACACCGCCGTTGGCAAGCGCGGCAAGCGCCCGAATCATCTGTATGGGCGTCACGGCGACACCCTGTCCAAAGGAGGCCGTGTCGTACCCCACCTGCTGTGGCTTGGAGAGATTACTCAGGAGAGCATGCCCTTCGCTCGGCAGGTCGATCCCGGTCTTGTCTCCAAAGAATTTCGTGAAGTAGCTCCGGAACTTGTCTTGCCCCAACTGATCCGCGATAAACGACGCACCAACATTCAACGATTGCAAAATGATTTCCTTCATCGGGATAACCCCCTTTGGTTTGAAGTCCCAATCACAAATACGTGCCTTATTTACAAGAATACAACCAGGATCATTAAAAGTCGTTTCGGGGGTAATAACTCCTGCGTCGAGTCCCGACGCCATCGTGAGCGGTTTCATAATCGACCCAAATTCATGCACCTGTTCAACGAGCGGATTCCCGAGCAACGACGGATTCACATTTTGCATATTGTTGGGGTCGTAGGTCGGATAGCTAGCGATCGCATAAATTGCACCCGTGGCCGGATCCATAATGATGCCTCCTGACTCTTTACTCGAGTACTGCGTATTCACCGCGGCGAGGTCATGCATCAGTCGCATCTCCACTTCAGGCTCAATCGTTGTGACGACATTTCCCTCCCGAGCATCCTTTGCGTTCACGAGTAAATTCCCGACGTTGGAGAAAAGTTCTGCAAAGAAATTCTTATAGAGTGAGTTCCCGGAACGATCGAGAGTATCATCGTACTCTGCTTCAAGACCCGTTTGTCCCGCAAGCGTTGTGCCCGAGCCGTACGCGACAATACCAATTGACTGCGAGGCGAGAGAACCGCCCGGGTAGTAGCGCCAACGCTCCTGCAACACCTGGACCCCAGGAATATCCAGGGCCGCAATGGCTTTCCCTGCGGCATCGGGGACGTGGTGCGCGACCTCCACATACACCTGATTCTTTTTCGTAGCGGCCGCGATAAACGCATCGTGCGGAATCGTGGTCGAAGCAAGTCCCGCAATCGCCGCATACGCCGCCTCAGGGTTCACCAACGTCTGCGGATTGATTGCCACTAAGAAGCCCGTCGCGAGCGTTGCAGCAGAAATAATCGTGCCATTTTTATCCGTAAAATAGATACTCCCTCGATCAAAGAGACCGCTACTCCCCGAAGCAAACTGTCGATCTGCTTTCTGTGCATAGTCAGCTCCCTGCACAATCTGGACAAAATACAGTCGGATGAGAATAAGGAGCGTGACGAGAACAATGCCAGCAAGCACCAATCGAATACGGGAACGGAACTGCGCGCGCATACAAACTTAGTAGCGCAGCGCGGTCATGCTCTCGGTTGGTACAAAAACTTGTCTGACCGGTGTGGTGTAGCCTGCAGCGCGGTAATCACTATTTTGAATATCAGCAACGCTCGCAAGATACTGTCCTTCAAGCATCGCCACGGACGCTTCATCATTTTTCACCGATTGCGAGAACTCGACGGTCAGCGCGGCATAGCTCATCACCACGGCAATAAGACCAATGTAGGTGACGACAAGGACACCAAAGATCG
>JAKAIP010000168.1 GCA_021825025.1 bacterium | reverse complement strand
ATAGCTACGCATCAAGAAAATTGTCGCAATCGAGGAAAGTCAAAAACTAGCACTTCGGGAGAAAAAGGCGTGTATTGGCACGCGCAGCGAAATCGGTGGAGGGCTCAGATAAAGGCGAACGGCAAGGTGATCCATCTCGGGTTGTTCGATACAATATCTGATGCTGCCGCTGCGTATAGAAAAGCTGAGCTTTATTATTTTGGCGAGTTCGCGAGGAAACTATGATAAAGTTCGAAGTTCTTCCGCATAAAGACGCGCCGTTATTTCCTGACTCGGAATCAGGACAAGCGGTGTTCAAGAAGCTTCTGGAAGATATTCAGTCTGGCAAAGCCGGAAGCTCCGAAGTGCTTGATGTTCTTCGACAAGCTATGCTTACTAATCTCTGGTTTTTCCTGAAATTTGGCGCCGGGGCGAATGGCCCGTTTCATTTCCTCAATACTGGTGTGCATCTTGATATGACGAATTTCCGCCAGTCGGAAGTTTGTATGCGCGAAGGAGCGAAGGTAGCGATCTTCCTCCCGCGCGGTTTCGCCAAGACAACGATCTTTACCCAAGGTGCGACCGGTTGGGAACTGCTCCGCAACCCAAACTTGTTGTTCCGCATCGTCAACGCGACGATCAGCCGCGCCGAGCAGTTCAAGGGCGTGGTGCAGCGGATCTTCGATGCAAACCCGTTTATCACCCAGCTCTTTCCAGAGACCAAGCCAGCGTCCGGAGCGAAGCGCTGGAACACGGTAGAGATGGTCATGCCCAACGCCACAAGGCTTCACAAGGAACCGTCGCTTTCAGCAGGAGGTGTAGAAGGTGCGTCTGAAGGGGATCACTTTGACGTTTTACAGATGGACGACTTGGTTGGTATGGACGATGTGGATGCGAACTTTAATGCTGGAATGTCGATGGAAAAAGCTATCACTTGGTTCAGCATGCATGAGACGCTGCTTAAGTCGCGTATTAAGTCGCGGAGTTTTGTAGTTGCGACCCGTTACGGTCCCGGTGACGTTTACGCGATCATCTGCAACAACGTTCGCGCGGTTCACGGGTTCAACAACAACAGCTTCAAAATCAAATCTGACGGCGAGTGGGATGTGTACTACCGTCACGCGATAGAGAATGACGTCGCGACAAACCCTTACGTCATAACGAAGGAAGCATACGCTCGTCTGCTGGTTGAGCGGCCGCTCGTAGCAGCATATCAGTACGCGAACGACGTGACGATCAGCATCATGAACGAGCTTGCCCAGCTGAATCCGAAGCGCTGCGAGGTTGTTTGGGGAGAGCAGTCGAACCAGTTCTGGATTGTCAGACCGGACGAAAAAGATTCCGAAGGCGAAAAGGAAAAGATTCCGCTCAGCGAGTGTACGGTTTGCATCTCCTGCGACTGGGCAGGAAGCGACAGGAAGCGCAGCATCAGGACTTCGCGTAGTTCCATAGGCGTGTGGGCGAAAGATCCCTACAACCGCTGTTATCGGATCGACCAGATGGTTGGGTTCTTTTCCATGCCAGACGTTTATGATCACATCTTCCGCTTGTGGAAACGTTGGGAAGGCTACGTCACCACCACGCTGCTCGAAGCCAACGCCATGCAGAAAGGCATATTTGATCTGATCGACGACGAGCAAAAGCGCCGCGGGATCTGGATCAACAAGTTGAAGTGCAACGCGGTGGGGGATAAAGTGGTTCGAATCCGCTCCACCTTGGGTTTACATCTGCACAAGGGTTTGGTATACTTAACTGATCAGGCAAGTACAGAATTTAACGAGGAAAGGTTGGCATTTCCATCACCCAGGCTCGATGTTTTGGATGAGAGCGAGAAAGCTTTGTCGTACCTCGTGGCCCCGGAGAACGAAGAGCAGCGAACCGAAGAGCGCTCGCTTCGCGAGATGCGCGAAGTTGAGGCGATGGGAACGGACGAAGAAAACGAGTGCGATAACTTGTTCGGATATTAGGAGGTAGCATGGCAAAGCGAAACGAGGAACTTGATCTCGAAGACAGCGATGGAAGGGAAGATCTTGAAGAGATTGAGCTGATCGATGAGGAAGACAGGGAAGAAGAAACCGACGAATTTGGCATGACGTGCGAGGCTTGGGATGAGCTTTGCATGACGCTGCGCACAGAGTTCACCGCCGAAGAAATGGCTTCGAAAGAACGCTTGGACAAGTATCAGAAATGGCGCGGTCAGGTCGAAGCCCAGCCCAAAGCGAAGCTTCGCTCGATCAACCCGTTGCGCAATCCGTCGAACGTGATGCCCCCGCTCACGCAGATCCATCAGCAAACCATGAGCGCAAACTTGATAGCGTACTTCAGCCAAACCCCGTTCTGGAACTGGAAGGCGCTGAAGGATGAGGACAAGGCCCGCATCCAGGCCACGTTCTTGACGAAGTATTTCAAGATGCTGAGCGAGTCGCCGAGTGATTTGAACATGGAACCCGTCAAGCGGACGATTTGCATGGAAACCTCGCTGATGGACAAGTGCGTGGTAAAGGTTCCATACACCGTTCATGAGTGGGGATACAAGAAATCCGACACCGACGGTTCGGCTGAGATGAAGGTCATGACCTATCATGAGGGGCCGGAACTGATTCCGATCCCCCAGGAAGACTTCATTTACCCTGCGCAATGGGACGATATCCGTTACATGCCGTGGGTTTGCCACGTCATACATCTTCCGGAACACGAACTCGTTGCCCGCGGCGAAGCCGGCATTTATAAGTGCGTGGAAGAAGTTGTGAACTTCGGCCGGGAAACTCCTTCCGCCGCAGAGCGCGCGATTGGTTCCGCGGCCGGGGAAGATCTGACGAACTTTGGAAAAGTCTACGACATTGGGGAGTTCTATTGCTTCTACGACGCTGACGGAGATGGACAGTACGAGGACTACATCATCACGATGGACTTGTACACCGGGAAGCGGTTGAGAGTCGAATACAACGACGTTGGGATGCGGCCGTTCGAGCCGTTCGTGTTCATTGCCCGGCCCGGATCACTCGGCGGACGCG